>CAYTDU010000307.1:0-6542 GCA_964436395.1 uncultured Gemmatimonadaceae bacterium
CCATTCCGCCGCGGCGATGAAATCATCGAACACGTTCTGACGGTTCTCCTTGGAGCCGGCCTTGTGCCACGCGTCGCCGTATTCGCCGCCGCCGCGCAGGCACGCCTGGACGTAGACCCCGCCCATGTCCATCCACGCCAGATGTGCAATCGAGAAAATCGGCGAAAGTGGGATATTGTACCCACCGTAGCCGTAGAGATACGTGGGTGAAACGCCTTCGGAGGACGCGGTCTTTTTGCGGGAGATGAACAGGGGAAATCGCGTTTTGTCCTTGCTCTCCACGAAGAACTGCTCGGTTACGTAGGCATCGGAATCGAACGGGAGCCGCGGCCGGCGAAAGACCGTCGCCGCACCGGTCTGGGTGTCCAGCCGATATACCGTTCCCGGTGTGGCGAAGCTCGTGTGGAGATAGTAGGCGTGCCGATCGCACGAGCGGCCTGAAATCAGCGTCACCGATCCGATCCCGGGAAGTGGAACTTCACACTGTAACCGGCCGCCTTTGTCAATGACCGTCAACCTACTGTGAGCATCGCGCAGGGTGGCGGCAACGAACCGACCGCCGACCAGCTTCACTGCTTGAAGGACGTCTTTGCTCTCCGGAATGATCTCGATCCAGTCCGCCCTATCTGGACATACCAGATCGATCCCGATGACGCGCGAGCGTGAGGCATCGAGGTTGGTGAGGAAATAGCACAACGTCGCGTCGCTTCCCAGAAACTCGTAGGCCGCGTCGAACTCCGAGAGGAGCTCGACCATCTCGCTTCGGGGGTCACCGAGATCGAGATAGAAGATGCCGTTTTCGCGGTGCGTTCCTTTGCTGACGGTGATGACCAGATAGCGACCATCGTGCGTCGTCTCACAGAAGAAGCGCCACTCCGGATGATCGGGCCGCTCGTAGACGAGGCGATCCTCGTCCTGGTGGCTGCCTAGGCGATGGTAGTGCAGCTTCTGATCGTAGTTGGCCGCCTTGTAGGTTGCTTTCTCCTCGGGCGGATCGAAGCGGCTGTAGAAGAAGCCATGTCCGTCCTTCGTCCACGCGGGGTGAGTGAACTTGGTCCAGGAAAGAAGATCGTCGAGGTCTCGGCCCGTTTCCACTTCCCGGATGCGCCATTTCTGCCAATCGGATCCCGCCTCGGCCAACCCGTAGGCAAGGATCTTCCCGTCCTCGCTGGGCGAAAAGTCGATGAGGGCGATCGTCCCATCTGCCGCCAGGGCGTTTACGTCCAAAAGAGGCCTCGGTTCATCGGCGATTGAATCTGTCCAATAGAGAACCGGCTGGTTCTGCAGCCCGTCGTTGCGGGTGAAGAACAGGCGTCCGTTTCGCTGGTGCGGCACTCCGAACTTCTCGAAATTCCACAGCTTCCTCACCCGCCGGCGGATCGACTCACGCACGGGGATGCCGGAGAGATAGTCAGCGGTCAGCTCGTTCTGTGCCGCAATCCACTCCGTGGTCTCCTCCGAATCGATCTCCTCCATCCAGCGGTAGGGATCGGGCACACTCACGCCGTGGAGGATGTCGACGTGATCCGACGCTCTCGCTTGGGGATAGGTCAACGCCGTTGGATCAGAGTTGGCCACTGGGGCTCCTTTGATGTTCTTGCAGGATAGTAAGAGCGTAGCAGCAAGGCACGCGTGCTGCAACGGCCTGGCGGCATTGGAGCGGGGAAAAGCGTATCATTTGGAGCCGTCGTGAGAAGTTGCGTTCCAGAAAGAGAAAGGAGACGCCGCGCATGGAGCGAGCACGCGAGTTGATCAAGCCGTATTTTGATATGGATGGGCTGATCGGAATTTATGTTGTCGGCTCGGCCACACGGCCGTTTCGCGACGGGCTTTCCGACTACGATTTCGAGGTCGTTGTTGAGGATGAGACCTATGCCGCGTTGCCCGATGCGGAGAAGCATCGCTTCGTCATCGATGAGGGTCCACCACGCCGGGTGGATCACGAGTTCTACTTCTGGCCGTGGAGTGGCTTTGAGGGACTGCTGCGTTCTAAATTGGATATGTTTCACTTCGCCTATCAACACCCGGTCGTGCTCCACGATCCGACCGGTCGGCTACAAACGGTCATCGAAAAGCTCGCCGCCCTACCAGCGGACATCCGGACGATCCGCACGAAGGTACACTATCTTGAGTACCGCTGGGGTACCGGCCGCGCTGAGAAGACGTTCGGCCGCGGCGCGACCCTCAACGGCCGCTTGATCGTCGCGGAGGCGTTGATCGCATTGATCAAGTTACTGTTTTTGGTAAACGAGTCCTGGCCTTCGACGCGGCACTGGGCAACACACGAACTGGAGCTGCTTGGGGTTCCCTCCGATCTTCTTGCAACGATCGAACGTGCGCTGACCGACCCGAATTCCGAATTGCTGGATCAACTTGTGGAAAATGTACACGAATATCTCGACAACAAGGGTGAAACCTTCTTCCGGGACGCAAAGGCGCTCGACCGTTGGGCCGTCCTGACAGACGAGGGAAAGACCGCCTTCCAGGCGTGGGGTGGAAGATGACGTTGAGAGAGTACTTCGCAAGAGGATTCACGCCAAAGCAGTACGAAGACCTACTCGGCGAGCAGCTGGAGCTTCACCAACTGCACTACCGCCGCGCACAGATCAGCAACGAGGCCATCGCTGCGGTCTGCACCCTTGAGGCACGACGGGTGCTGATCATTACCGAGCCGTGGTGCGGGGATTCACTCGCCATCCTGCCGGTCGTGCTGAAGCTCTTTGACCAAGCCGGGTCAGGCGAGATTCGAATTGTGCTGCGCGATCGGAATCTCGAACTGATGGACCGCTATCTCACCCGCGGCGGACGGGCGATTCCGATCGTCATTTTCCTCGATGAGACCTACGAGAAACTGTTCCATTGGGGTCCGCGACCGGCAGCCGCGCAGGCGATCTTCGAAGAGCACCGTGAAGACCTCAACGCCGGACGCATCGACAAGAGCGAAGTCATAAAGCAGATCCGCAACTTCTACGGCCGGGATCGCGGCGAATCGATCATCGAGGAGTTTCTGCAGCGTCTGACCTCTAGTGAGTGAATCGGGGAGACCTTCTTTCGTAGGTGGTGCCTGGTAAGCCATTGATGGGAAGTCGGAAGGGAGGCGATCGCGTGCTCCACGCACCGAACATCGAAGATGTACTGAGAGCGCGCCGGGTCGTGGCAAGATTCCTGCCGCGCACACCTCTTTGTGACTACCCCTGCCTGAGCGAACTTTTGGGGTGCACGGCCTACGTCAAGCACGAGAACCATCAGCCAGCGGGCGCGTTCAAGGTGCGCGGTGGAATCTACCTCATGTCGCGGCTCAGCGAAGACGAACGCCGACGTGGAGTGATTACCGCCAGCACCGGTAATCACGGTCGATCGGTGGCCTACACGGCACGCCGGTTCGACGTAGAAGCGATCATCGGCCTCCCAGAGAAAGCCAATCCGGACAAGGTCGCGGCGATCAAGGCTTTCGGTGGACAGGTGTTGTCCCACGGCCCCGACTTCGACGCGGCCCGCGAACACGTCGAGCAGTTGGCAAGGGAAAAGGGCTACCGCTACATCCACTCTGGCAACGAGCCTGATCTCATCGCCGGCGTGGGGACCTACGCGCTGGAGATTCTCGAGGACCTCCCTGATGTCGACGTGATCATCGTCCCTGTCGGCGGAGGAAGCGGCGCCGCCGGGGTATGCACGGTGGTGAAGGCCCTAAAACCCTCCGCCGAGGTGATCGCGGTGCAGGCAACGGCCGCGCCAGCCGCCTACAAGTCGTGGAAGGCCAAGAAGCTGGTTGAAGACAGAATGGAGACGTTCGCTGAAGGGCTGGCCTCGCGCACCGCTTTTTCTCTACCGCAGCGCATCCTGTGGGAGCATCTCGACGACTTCGTGCTGGTGAGCGAACAGGAGATACGTTGCGCGATCCTGCTTTTGCTCCAACACACTCACAATCTAGCCGAGGGTGCCGGAGCGGCACCTCTGGCCGCAGCGCTAAAGCTGAAGGAGCGACTGCGTGGTCGCAACGTCGTTTTGGTATTGAGCGGCGGGAATCTGAGCCTCGCGACACTGAGAGAGGTGCTGCGCGATTCGGGCTAGGGACTCGGGCTTGCGTTGCTGCGTTGTGTGCCGGAAACCCATCGCAGAAAGGAACTGAATTTGGGTAAGATCAACCTGACAGAAAAGCTGTCGCACATTCGCGAGTTCTGGACCCCAGGGATTATCGGCCAGCTAAACGATGCCTACGTCAAGCTCGCAAAGTTGAAAGGCGAGTTCGTCTGGCATCAACACGACGCCGAGGATGAGCTGTTCTTCGTCGTGAGTGGCCGCTTGCTCGTGCGATTCCGAGACCGTGACGTCTGGCTTGAGGAAGGCGAGCTTCTCATCGTTCCAAAGGGAGTAGAGCACATGCCGGTGGCACAAGAGGAGGTCCACCTGATGCTGATCGAGCCGAAGACCACCGTGAACACCGGCGAGGTACGGAGTGATCGGACGGTCGAGGATCGGTGGATCTGAACACATTTTTTATAAGGTGTGGTTGGAAGGTGTCTTTTCCCCACCTACGCCGTTGCCACTCTTCCGCGGAACTGGCTCATGTAGAGGCGGTGGTACGCACCCTGTTTTGCCAGTAGCTCGTCGTGCGTCCCGCCCTCCACGATACGGCCCTCCTCGACCACGACCACCTGATCGGCGTTACGGATCGTGGAGAGACGATGCGCAATCACAAAGCTCGTGCGGCCCTTCATGAGCTCGTGCAACGCCTCCTGGATGTGCACTTCCGTGCGGGTGTCCACGGAGCTCGTCGCCTCGTCGAGAACGAGAATTGCCGGATCGGCGAGGATCGCCCGGGCAATGGCGAGGAGCTGTCGCTGCCCTTCCGAAAGGTTCGCCGCCCGTTCGAAGAGCACGGTGTCGTAGCCCTGCGGGAGCCGGCGGATGAAGCGGTCCGCGTTGGCGAGCGTTGCCGCACGGATGACCTCCTCGTCGGTTGCGTCGAGCCGGCCGTAGCGGATGTTCTCGGCCACCGATTCGGCGAACAGGAACGACTGCTGCAGGACAATTCCAAGGCTTCTGCGCAACGAATCGCGGGTGAGCTTTCGGAGGTCGGTGCCGTCGATCTCGATCGCGCCGGAATCGAGATCGTAGAACCGCGTGAGCAGATTAACGATCGTCGTCTTGCCGGCGCCGGTCGGCCCGACAAGCGCGATCGTCTGCCCCGGCTTGGCGGAGAGACTCACATCTTTGAGCACGGGCACGTCTTCGACGTAGGCGAAATCGACGTTCTCGAACGAGACGTCGCCCTTGACGCCAGCGAGCTCTATCGCGTCGGCGATGTCGGTCAGGTCTGGCTGTGTATCGAGCACCTCGAAGATCCGCTCCGCACCGGCGAACGCCGCCTGCACTTGGTTGTACAAATCCCCGAGTTGGCGCAATGGCTCGGCGAACCGGCGGGAGTAGGTGATGAACGTGGCGATGAGGCCAATCGACACGATCCCCTTCACCGCGAGCCATCCGCCCAGGCCCGCGACCACGGCAACGTTGGCGTTTGACATGACCCCCATCATCGGCATCACCAGCAGCGCATAGGTCATCGCGTAGGCACCCACCCGGCGTACCGTCTCGTTCTCGCGGTCGAACCGGTCAAGCACCCGCTCCTCCTGGCCGTACGCCATCACCACCCGCTGGCCGGAGTAGGTCTCCTCGAGCGTACCGTTCAGGATTCCCAGATTCTTCTGGTAGCTGCGGAACGCCGAGCGTGTCTTCTTACCCACCAACGCTACCATCCCCACCATCAGCGGCAGAACGACCATTGATGCCAATGCGAGGTACGGAGAGAGGATAAACATCACGATCAGGATCCCGGCCAAGGTGAGCATCCCCGAGAAAAGCTGCGTTACGTTTTGTGAAAGCACACGGCTGATCGCGTCCATGTCGTTGGTCAGCCGGCTCATCAGCTCACCCGAGGCACGGGCGTCGTGGAACTTCAGCGATAGCCTTTGAAGGTGAGAAAAGAGCTCTCCCCGCAACACGCGCATTGCCCTCTGCGCGATCGTCGCGATCAACACGCCCTGGCCCACCTGCGCGATCCATGAGATCGCGTAAGTTCCCACCATCAGCCCCACGATGCGCAGAAGCACAGAGGCGGCTTCCCGCGCCACCAGCTTGTCGATCGCCAAACCCATGAGGTAGGGACCGAGCAGCGCCATCGCCGTCCCGAACGCCGCGAGCACGAAAACAAAAAACAGCATGGTGCGATACCGCCGGAAGTAGGAGAGCAGGCGCCGCAGCGTTCCGCGCACGTTCTTCGCCTTGTCGATACCCATCCCGTGCCCGCGGCTACCCGGACCGAACATCGCGCGGCCGCGCTGCTCGCCCTTCTGCGTGTCACTCATCCGAATCCCCTTTGCCGGTCGTGGGCACCTGTGGCGCCTCGCCAAGCTGCGAGCGATAGATGTCCTGGTAAATCGGGCTCGTCGCTAGCAGATCCTCGTGTGTTCCCATTGCCGCGATCTGCCCCTTGTCGAGCACGAGGATCTTGTCGGCCAGAAGCACGGTGGAGATCCGCTGCG
>CAYTDU010000308.1:0-6526 GCA_964436395.1 uncultured Gemmatimonadaceae bacterium
ACGGTTAACAGCAGTGTCGGGTAAGACCTGTCAATCATGGAGGCTGCCTTGATCTCGTCCATCGTTTGTACGTGATAGACAGGTGCGGCTCCGTTCATACGATTCACGAGTGAGCGGATCGGACGGGCGAGCCGCTCGATATGCTCACCGTGAACGACCAGGTTCATTGTCGTGTTCGCCCGGTACGCGCTCACGGGTGCCTGAGCGTGCGGTATGTACATCTTGGGGCGGACGTTGCCTGCGAGGCTGGAGTGTCGCTCGTTCTTCACGACACCGACGATCTCCATCCATGGCAGACGACTCGAGTAAAGCTTGATCCGCTGGCCCGTTGCCACATCGTTTGGCCAGTGATCACGGGCAAATGCCTCATTGACGACAACGACCATTCGGGCACCGGAGTCGTCCGCGGGTTCCAGGAATCGACCCTGCAGCAACCGTAGGTCCATCGTATCGAAGTATCCAGGTGTTACCTGCTGGAGCAAGGCAACCGGTGCTTCACCGATGGTCGCCACCTCGCGCCCCGCTATTTGGAACGACCACGAACCAATTCCCTGGAACAGTGGCAGCCGCCCGACAGCGCCCGCTGATGAAACGCCGGGCATTGCCTCGACTTGTTCCGCCAGCCGGGCGTAGAACGCAACATTCTCAGCATCCTCGTCGCGCCCTCCGTCGGGAAGGCTGATCCTCATGGTCAGGATGTTGTCTGTCCGGAACCCCGTATCCGTCCCCTGCAGATTTGCGAGGCTGCGAAGCATGATCCCGGCCCCAATCACAAGCACAACCGAGAGCGCGACTTCGCACGCGACCAGCAGTCGTCGCGTGAGGTTGCCTTGCCGTGAACTCGACGATGTCCGTCCCCCTTCCTTGAGGTGCGTCTGAAGATCGGAGCGACTCCCGGTGATTGACGGAAGGATGCCGAAGAGGATGCCTGTCAAGAGCGTGACTCCGATTGCGAACGCCAATACTCGTGGTTCGAGCGTGATATTGCCGACTCGCGGAATCGTGTCGAGGGCTGCGGACCGCAAGGTCCTGATCCCCCATGGTACGAGAACAAACCCGACACATCCGCCAAGCACCGACAACAGCACGCTCTCCATCAACAGCTGTGTCACCACCCGGCTTCTGGACGCGCCGAGGGCGGAGCGCACCGCGATTTCCTGTTTGCGACTTTCTCCTCTGGCCAACAGAAGGTTTGCGACATTTGTGCAGCCGATCAGGAGCAGGAAGCCAACCGCACCGAACAGCACGAGGAGAGGTGTGCGGGTACCGCCTACGACTGCTTCGAACAGCGATTCGAGGTCGGATGAGAACCCCAGATTCTCGAGATATTCGGGATGCTCAGCCACAAAACGTTCACCCATAGCGATGATCTCTTTACGGGCGGTTTGTAGGTCAACTCCATCTCTGAGGCGCGCGTAGCCCTCCAAGTAGTGATTGTTCCATTGATCAGGATCCGCTGGGTCGATCTGGTACGGCAACCAAAGGACATACTCCGGGGTCGGAAAATGGAAATCGGCCGGCATGACTCCGACGATTTCATAGGACTCGGCGTCGAGCATTATGGACTGCCCAAGGGCACCTGGGTCTCCGCCGTACATATCCAGCCATAATCTGTGACTAAGCACAGTCACCATAGCTGCCCCAGGAAGGTCGTCTTCGTTCGTGAAGAAACGCCCAATCAACGGGGGCACACCAAGCATCGGAAAGAGTTCGTGAGTCGCTTCCATCGCGGTGATGCGTCTTGGTTCACCCAGTTGGATCGTCATGGACACATCGTGAACCGCGGCTACGGTTTCAAGGCTCTGCGCCTCGGTCCTGAACGCCAGGAACTCGGGCTCCGAAATCGCGGTACCGCGCCCGCCGTAGGTGCGAAACATGACCAGGCCCGCCGGGTCTTCGTACGGAAGCGGGGACAGCAAGATTCCGTTCACAAAGCTGAAGATCACAACCGCGGCCCCGATGCCGAGGGCGATGGTGAGCGCGGCGGTCGTTGTGAACACGGGGCTGCGCCGCAGCGATCGAAATGCGAAGCGCAGGTCGTATCGCAGCTGCGTGGCAACCTCCGGTATCGTGGCTCTCGACAATAGATTTCCGCTGAACCGGAGGCGTATCCCCGCCCAAAGAACTGCGGTGATCTCTTTTGACCAGAACCGAATCATCCCCATCAGCCCGCCACGAGTGTTCATTTCCTCCGCTCTAGCGCGCACTGTATCGATCATCTCATCGGCGATCTCTCTCCGATAGAGCCGAGGATAGGCATGCAGAGCAGCCCTGTAGACCTTGAGGATCACACCGTTGTTTGAACGCATGACCGCCGCCTATGCTGGTGCGATCGGCAGGACCTTCTTCTCCGCCGCGATGCCTAGCAGATGTGCGAGTCGTTGGGACTCTGCCTTCAACACCTTCCTGCCGAACGGCGTGAGCCGATATGTGCGCCTGCGGCTGTCCTCGCCTGCTGGTCTCTTCGATTGCGGAACGGCCTCGATCAGCCGGTCATCCCGCATGCGTTTCATTGCGGCATAGAGAGTCCCGGTTTCCAGTTCCATTTGTCCGTTTGTACGTTGTTCCACTTCCTTGATGATTCCGTACCCATGGCGGCTTTCGTCGGCCAGAGCGAGGAGAACGTGGTAGGTGAGGGAAGTGAGGGGCAGGAAAGCCATTGGATCGTTTGGGCTCATATCAACTCCGAACTTCTGTGGTCGGGTGCTTGTGGGGATCGACACTATAGGGATGATCCCTGTAATTTCAATACGCGAATCTCGCCAACGGAGTTTCAGTTGGTTTATGGCTCATTCGGGTATCGTGGCCAGGATGCTCAGACGTTGTGCGATCTGGGCTGATCAGTCTGCCTTCAACACGTCCACCGGATCCACGCGCGCGATGCGGCGCGCCGGCAGGTAACTGGCAACAAGGCAGAGTACCAACAAAGAGCTAGCGACCGTCGCATAGGTGATCGGATCAGATGACTCGATCCCAAAGAGCAGCCCCGACAACGCCTTGCTCGCCCACAGCGCGATGGCGACTCCCGCGACGATCCCGAGCCCGCCCAACATGAGTGATCCGCGGAGAATATTCGCCACCATCCCGGTTTGGCGCTGGCCGAGTGCCATCCGGATTCCCATCTCCCTGGTGCGTAGGCTCACCGCCCGTGCCGTTACGCCAAACACTCCGACGGCAGCCAGGGTCGACGCGAGCAAACCGAACGCGGCCATGAGAATCGTGCGATAGCGTTCGTCAGCTGCCGACCGGGAGATGAGTGCGTCCATCGTACCGCTGTGCGTAATCGCGAGGTCCTCGTCTACCGACCACACCGCATTACGCATTCGGGGGACAACAGGCGCCGGATCGCCAAACGTCCGGACCGCAAAGCTCACATCGGGTCTCGTGAACTGCGAATATGGTACGTAGAACACGAGTTCTGGTGCTGAGCCGAGTGTCTCACGCCTAACGTCCTGCACGATTCCGACCACAGTTACCGTTGTCCACGGGTATCGGACCCGAAGGCCGATCGGAGAGGTGCCTGGCCACATGCGGCGCGCAAATTCTTCACTGATCAACGCCACCGAAGGAGCATCGGGTCCATCGGTGCTGGTGAACGCTCGTCCTTCTACCACGCGAATCCCCATGGCCTCATGGAAACCGGGCGTCACGTGAAATAGCTTGGCACTCAGTCTCGGCGCGTCCGGGTCGGTATTCTCGCCGCGCACACCCCATCCCGCCGTCGTGCCAGGGAAGGGGAGGTTGTTGGCGGCGGTCCTTGCCTGGACCCCGGGGATCGCCTCCAGCTCGCGAAGCACCTCGTTAACAAATGCCGCATGCGACTCCTGCGTTTCGTATCGGCTGTCCGGAAGGGATACATGGACCGTCGCGAGGTTGGACACGTCAAACCCTGGATCGACAGAGAGCAGCTGCGAGAGACTGCGGGTGAGCAATCCACCCGTCACCAAAATCACCGCCGTCAACGCGACCTCGAGCGTAACTACCGATTTCTGGAACCTCCGCGCTTTTACCGTGCTCGTTCTACCCGCGGAACGAAGCAACGAGCCGATGGAAGTTCTTGACGCAAGGATCGAGGGAACCGTTCCGAACACGAGACCAGCCATGATGCCGAGCGCCACCGCGAACGCGAGCGCAATTCCGTTTACTCCGACCTGGTCGATGCGAGGGATGGGTGGCGCCAGTAGCAGCAAGCCCCGCGTACCAGCGAGTGCCAGCAGTATGCCTGTCGCACTACCGAGCAATCCTATCACCAGGCTCTCGGTCAGAAGCTGGCGCACGATTCGGGCACAGCCGGCACCCAACGCGGAGCGTGTCGTGAGTTCTCGCTGCCGGCCTTCCATTTCTCCCAGCGACAAGGTGGCGATGTTGCCGCAGGCGATGAGAAGGAGAAGTCCCGTGGCGGCCAGCAAGAGTATCAATGGGGTGCCGAGGCCTCGCGTTTCGTCCTGATGGCGCGGCACCAGTCTCACATTCATGTCGTCGTAAAATGCAGTGCTCTCCAGGATGTTCAGCGTCTCGGCTGCGGCCTGTTCATGGGTAACACCCGGTCTCAACCTGCCCACGGCCTGGTACATGCTGGATCCGCACCCGATGCAATCGTATGACTGTCCAAACGGTAGCCACACTTGCTTGCTGGCGACCTCGCGTATACCGAGTGGGGATTCCGTCAGCCAACGCAGTCTGAAATCCTCAGGGAGCACACCCACGATCGTGCGTGTGATGCCGTCGAGCTCGAATGTGCGACCGAGTACGTCGTGACGTGCAGCGAACGGGCGGGTCCAGAAATCACTGCTGATCACGGCCACGGGAGCAGCACCACCCGGTTCCATCCCCTCTTCCTCTTTGGTGAACCAGCGTCCCATGCCGGGTGCGACACCAAGAACCGGTAGCAGTGATGCAGTCGCGGTACCCAGGGATATTCTCTCCGGCCTCCCTTCTCCTGTCAGCGTCCCATGTCCCCAAGCGCTGGCGTTGTACATCGCCACATCCTGGAATAGAGTGTTGTTCTCTCTCCAGAGGTTGTACTGGTCGTCCGTGAAGTTCACGTACTGGCCGCGGTTGGGATAACCCATCCATGCGGTCACCAATCGCCCGGGCTCGTGGTAAGGGAGACGCTCAAGCAACACGCCGTCTATCACGCTGAACATGGCTGTTGCGAAACCGATACCCAGACCAAGGGTTGCCACCGCAACGATGGTGAAAAGCGGTCGCTTCCTGAGAGCACGGCATGCGTGTCGGAAATCGAGGCCAACGGTTTCCATTAACGACGGTTTGCGGTCGACTATTCGTTGCTTAGGGTCCGTACCATCTCGGTTTTTTGAATGGCGATTCCAGTGTGCGATCGAAGCCTTGATTGGCACTTCGAGGAATGCGAGTGCCACGTATAACGTGGCACTGAAAAGACCTCCCGTTCTGAGTTCTACCTCGTACGTGTCTTGCAACACGTCGACCATGTCCTGGGCATTTGCTTGGCGAATGTCGGCCGGATACAAGCACACCAGTTTTCTGTACAGCTTCACCAGTCTGGTATGAGTGTTCAGGTGAGCGGAGTGCTTCATCGGGTATCCGCTCCGAGGAGATTTCGTGCTTCTACCTGTTGCACCAGGGCTTTCATTCGCTCGGCGTCGGCAGCCAACACTCGCTGGCCCAGCTTCGTAATGCGATAGTACCGCCGCCGTTGATCATCGAGGTCTTCCGCGGGCCGGCGCGAAGACTCAGTCAACAGACCATTGTCCATGAGCCTCCGCAACACCGCATAGAGATTTCCGGGCAAGAGCTTCACCTTGCCGCCAGTTCGGTCTCGTATGTCCTGGACTATTCCGTATCCGTGGCGTTCGCCGTCCGCCAGCACGAGCAACACGAGGAATTCAACAGGCCGCAACGGTAGCAGCGAATCGAGATCTGGCTTCACCATGTTCTTCTTCCCGCGACTTTTCTGAGGTTTGCAGGCATCCGAAGCAGCAACCCCTGGCTGTCGATCAGATGCTAGTCGTTATGCTTGTCGCAAGTATACTACGAAGAAGTACACGTGAGGTTTCAGGTATGCTCGTCAGCCTTTCCACTCCACTCGTTCTTGTCCACGAAGAGGAAGGTGAAAAGACCCTTGGCAACGAGTTTTCCCGCCTGCTTTATCTCCACTTCGGCAACACTCACCTTCCGCCCACGCTTCAGAACGGATCCGCGTGCAACGAGCTTCCCCTGGTCTGCGAGTACGGGCCTGAGGAAATTCATCTTGAGTTCGATACTCGTGGTGACGAGATGTTCGGGGATATAGGGTTGGAAGAGATTGGCGGCTGTGGCGTCTGCTAGCGACGTCACGATGCCGCCGTGTACGACCCCCGTTTCCTGACACATGTCGGGTGAGACGTCCATTTCGACGATTGCCTCTTCCGGCGACGGTGTAATCATCCGCATGCCGAGGAGACGGTGCACAGGCACGTTGGCGAAGAACTGACGAAGCTCCCGTTCCTTACTCATTGTTCTTCAGCGTTTCCGGTATAGCGCATTCATCGTCATGCGGAAGCCG
>CAYTDU010000309.1:0-6501 GCA_964436395.1 uncultured Gemmatimonadaceae bacterium
GAGGTCAACTTGGCTTCGCGTACGGGGAGCGGCAGGACTGAACTCAACGCAGGCTGTGCAGGTGTACGTTGACAACGTCCACGCGGGAGGATTGGATTTCCTAGACGCTCGGTCGCTCGATGGAATCACCGAAATCCGCTACCACAACGGAAGAGATGCCACCATGCGGTGGGGTACGGGTGTGGGAGGTGGCGTAATCGAATTGATTACGACAAGACGGTAAGGCATCTCGCCCACTCCGCAACGAGGGCGGCGGGCCTTCGATGAATTGGTGATTCTTCGCGGGGCCTGAGCGCTCATTTCAGGTTTGCGCTATATTCACAAATATGGCGTGTGGTTTTGGCACAAGAACCCATGTTGTTTGATTGAATGGGAAAAAAGAAGCGTAAGAAGAGTCAGAAGAGGCAGTACGGCCAGTCGAAGGTGTCTGCCGTCAAACCTGCCGTCCCGGAATCGTCCTCCCACAAGACTGCTGAACCGACATCAGGAAATCGGAACTGGAAACATTGGTTGCTGGTTCTTCTCCTTGTCGGATCAGCGGGGGGAATAGGCACACTCATTTTCCTGTACGAGCCATCCGATGTTATTGAACTTCCCGAGCCCCGCGAGATAAGAACGACATTCGCCGGCCCCAACTTCGAGGACTTCGCCGGGTCGGAGTCGTGCGAGGAGTGTCACGAGGAGCAATACAGTGTCTGGTTGACATCGACGCACGGTCGTGCAGGGGGACCGCCGAGTCCAGATAATGTCATTGCGCCATTTGACGGCCAGCCGATGTACTTCCAAGATGCCGTTGTGACTCCGTCAATAACCGACTCGGGCGAGTACATATTTACCGTAGAGCAAGAGGAGACTCCGACGATCGTATTGGAGGTGTCGGGAGTGGTGGGTGGAGGACACATGGTGGGCGGTGGCACGCAGGGGTACGTAGGTGAATTTCCCGATGGAACCGTTCGGTTTCTGCCATTTGACTTCATTCGCGAAGAAGCCTTGTGGTTCTGTAACACTGCCATTTCAGATGCCTGGGTTCCCATCACTCCGTCGATGAGCATTTCAGAATGTATGGATTGGCCGCCTTTTCGGATAATGGGCTCAGAGGGGTGGAGTCCTTCGTGTCAGGAGTGCCACGGCAGTCAGATCCAGCTCACCTACGATCCGGAAACAGGGCGTTACGATACGAAGATCTTGAGCCTTTCCATAAACTGTGAATCGTGCCATGGACCGGGCAAACGCCACGTTGAGCTTTCAGATGCCGGGTTCACGAATGACGACGACGACATAGCCATTGAAGTTCTCACGACCAGGGACAAAGATGGCTCGTTGGACGTTTGCTTCCAGTGTCATGCTCTCAAAAGCGTGCTCGCGTCCGGATACTTGCCGGGAAAGGTACTCGACGACCATTTCTCACTGGCGTCGTGGGTCATAGGTGCCTCGACCTACTACCCGGACGGGCGCATCAGGCGGTTCGCGTACCAACAGAATCACGTCTATAGCGACTGCTATTTGAACGGATCGATGACGTGCGTCGATTGCCACGATCCGCATTCACAGGAGTATCGTGACATTTGGGGGACTCCTCTATCCGACAGGTTCGCCGACGAACAATGCACCGACTGCCACCCCAGTAAAGCAGAACGGCCAGAGGAACACACCTTCCACGAACCCGGGACACCGGGCAGCAAGTGCGTAGACTGTCATATGCCGTACATACAGCATCCGGCGGTTGGTCCAGATCTCCGCTTCGCACGCTCGGATCACACGATTCCCATTCCTCGGCCGGGTAGCGACGATCGAATGGGCGTAGTCAATGCATGCGCTATGGCGGGTTGCCACGCCGACAGCACACTCCAATCGCTCGAGGAGATTACCAACGAGTGGTATGGAGAGTTAAAGCCAAGGAAACCGATTATCGAGGCGCAGACCAGATCGGTTCTGCCGGATGATAGAGTCGCGGCGGCGGGTGCGTTGCTCCTACCGGATGCGAATCATCCCATTGCTCAGGTTGCGGCTATGGGGCAGTTCGTAAAGGAATACCTTTGGCCCAACATGAGCCACCTGGAGCCCGCCATAGTCCAACCGCTGAGGCAACTCGCAAAGGATGAGAACCTGGATGTTAGGTCGGTTGCTTTGGCAACCTTACACTACGCACTCGGCGAAGACACAGAAACTCGGAGGTTCCTCGCCGACCAACTCGAGCCCTTGGAAGAGTTGGACCACCCCGTGCGTGCGCGTTGGGTGATTGCTCTTCGGCTCTTTGGCGACTGGCTGGGAGAACAGCGTGATTACAGCGCCGCCATTACTGTGTATAAGAAAGCGCTGGAAGTGATACCGGACCATGCCACCGTATTGTACGGCCTCGGTTGGACGTATGATTCTATGCGAGATTATGCAAAGGCTGTCGAGTACTACGAACGGTCGTTGGCCGCAGCATCCAATCAGAATCCATCCGACATTCGAAACGACCTAGCTAGGGCCCGCCAGAACCTCGCAAGGGCAAGAGGGTGGTAAAGATTGAGCGTTCACTGAGGTAGGTGTTCATTCGACAACGACATCTGGCTTTCTACCATAGGCGCAAATACGTTCTCCACCGCTGTTGACACAAGTCTCGAATCTCTAACCACTCCGTCCAGGATGAGCGGCAACCATTCGTCGTTGTGCCATGCTTCAATCGTGGCAAAGCCGAAACCGTTCGAATACAACTCTCTTCCCGCGATGTCTTCAATTGAGACTACCAGCGACAGCACACGCACCTCACCGTTCATGCCTCTGGCCCCAAACACTGCCTGCGCCGCTCCATCCCAACGGGCAATTCCGTCGAAGAACGGAACCGTGCCGCCCCAGAGTTCCGGATAGAGAATCGCGTCTACATCAAACCTCGTGCTCAGATCTAGTCGGAGCCTCTCCATGGCGTACTCGAACAACTCCTCGTCGAGTTGGCCTGAATAGGTGTCGTAGAACCCGCCGGTTTCGTTGGCGATATGTTGCCAGATTCCGAGGTACTCGAACGGTGGCACTACGGAGAATCCCATGCGTTCAAGTTGCTCCTCCACAGCGCCTTCAAGCTGAACCATCGCGTCCCCCGAGACGTCGAAGTCTGCCGGGGTGTCCACGGGAGCTACAGCAATAGTCTCGTAAACGCTGAACAGGCTATCCGGTGATACAGCAAATGGATTTTCAGGCAGCCCGCGGTAGATGCATGCCAGTGAGCCCGTCGTTCCCAACAACGCGGCAATGGTCACTAATCGTCCTGGCATCGTCAGGGCGGCTGCGTACTTGCAGAGTTCGTACGAATGATTGGACCGAGGGCTTCCAGCACGGCTGCAACCGTCCATGTCGTATCTTCAAACAACCTTTCCGGCTCAATTGATATCAGCTGGCCTCGTTGCATGTACTCGAGTAGCTGAATACCCGCCTCGTGGGCATATAGTTCGTTCCCGGCTTTGTCCTGAACGACAAGATACAATGTCGCCGCCCGTACCTCGCCAGAATATCCACGAGCACCGAGTATCAAACGTGTGACTCCACCCCACGTAGCCTCCCCCCCCTCGAACGGTGCTACGACTTCCCATACTTCAGGGTACATTATGGCGTCGAAATCGAATCGGTCAGCCAGTTCTGCATACATGCTGTCCAAGGCAATCTGATATTTCTCTTCGTCTTGCTCCCCCGAGTAAGGGTCGTAGAACCCTCCAGTTAGTTCTGAAATCCGTTGCCAGATGGCGTAGTATTCACTCGCGGGAATCACAGTCAACCCTGCTTCCCGGAGTTTGCCCTCGATGAGAGTCTCCAAGTATGTCAGAATGCTATCAGCCATCGGGATCTCGCCCATCACCGTCGCCGACGCCACGACGATTGTCTCAACCGAGTCAAAAAACTCTTGTTCAGATACCACAAATGGGTTCGGCGGAGGCGGCACGCTGTAACAAGCCACGATGGCGGGGGCGGCAAGTAGGAAAACCCTAACATACGGCACACGCATTCGATTAAGATAAATCAAACGGGACCAACGACAACTCAGCCCTTGCGGTGAATCCGCGACGGCGTAGTATCGTAGAGAGAGTTGTTTGCCTGATGTGGAACATGATTGCAGCAGGGGATGTATTACCATTCTGATCCAACACTATCGCAGGGATTCTGCATGCGCCACTTTAAACGATTAGTGCCACTGTTGCTCCTAGTTGCAGTAACAGCTTCCTGCGCACGCGCCACCGTAGCTTCCGGAGAGGAAGCAGACCGCAGTACCGCAAACCGGCTGATCAGCCAGGACATTCTCGACTCGGGCCAACTGACGCTCTACGAAGCCGTTGCGAAGCTCCGGCCACGCTGGTTACGAATTCGCGGAGTTACGACGGTGCAAGGTCCGCCATCACCGATTGCTGTGTTTCAGGACAATGTGTTGGTTGGCGGCATCGAAATCCTTCATGGCATACGTTTAGAAAACGTCAGAGAAGTCCGCTGGGTGACCGCATCAGATGCTACGACTCGTTGGGGAATGGGTTATGGGAGTGGCGCCATCGAAGTGCTAAGCTTCAGGAACCGCTAGCGCGATTGATGTAGCTGTCGCGTCAGTCCTTCCTCGTTGGATTACGCGTGCGCAGCGGAGCTGGTTGTAGGCAGCTTCAAAACTCGGCCGGAAAGCGACAATCGCGAGCCGCTCCAATAATCGCCACCACTCACGCTGAGATAGGCAGACAACGGCCGGGCTTGGTTGGAGGAGTATGAAGCGCTCGCCGTGTTTGCTTTGTAATCGCCGACCGGGATGTCGAACCCATATACCACAAACGGATCTTCGAGTCGCTCAAAGTTGTTCTCGTACGTCAAATTGAGCGAGGATCCGTCCAAGAACGTAACACCGAAACCCAATGTGGCTGTTCTGGTCTGCAGCACATTCTCCAAATCGGATACGTAGTGTACTTCCCAGTATGGGTTTATTTCCTGCACGAGCGGCCATGCCGGTCTCGGGTGGGCTCCTAGGGTCGCGTATGCGTGACGTACCGCCCCGCGCCGCACGTATCCCATTTCGGGGTTAAACGCATCGCCCACGTGTTTGACGAATCCGGATGCGTCCCAGATCCGGTCCCTCCATGATACCTGCACTCGTGCTGCCGTACGATTGCCGCCAAGGTCCGGATCATCAGTCCGAGCCAGATACGAGTTGACAATCAGATTCTCGAGAAACACCAGATTCGCATCAACCGCAAATGTGCGGTTGAAGTCTCCGAGGTCGAACCGGCCGGTGGATTCGCGATTCAGGAACATGACTCCAATATCCGACGCACCAATATTCCTGCGCAGTCGCAAAACGGAGAAGTTTTCAGCAGCGGCTGAATCAACTGCTTCTGTCTGCATGTTCAACGCACCGATCTCAAAGGCGCCGGCGCGCCCGCTGATGCGGCGGCCCCCGAAAATCGGTATTGGAACTCCACCCTCGAGCCCGATGCGGCGCGAATGAAACAGAGTGAAGTCCCCTGGCGAAGAACCTTGCCGGTAGTTCCGTTCGGAGACGTCTCCCAGAACGAATGACCCGGAGTTTTCGACGAAGAAATCGCGTTTCTCTTCAAAGAATAGTGGAAACCGGGTGAGATTGACCCGCTCCTGATCAACCTCGACTTGAGAGAAATCGGTACGAAACGTCGCATCGAGCGTGAGGCCTGGTGTCAATCCCAGCTTCAGGTCTCCGCCCCAGTCTATTCCCTCGGTTTCTGCCGTGACACCCTCCATACCCGATACACTCGTTCCCAGCATGAACGGCTTCACCAGTAGATTGCGCCCTGGACGCATGCCGCGGAGTCCCACCAGATACCCTGCCTTGGACATGCGGTGCACGGGATCGCGCCGGTCGACCGGAGCCCAATAGGAGTCTTCGTTCTTGCGCCGTACGCGGCGCAGCAAGTTCATTCCCCATCTCTGTCCGTCGCGAGAAGGATTGAACCGCAGCGTCGTCCACGGGATTGCCATTTCTACTGTCCAGGCACTGTCGATAATGGCCGTTTTGATCGATACGGGGGCTCGAAAAGCGTAGTCGGCTTGGCGGCTGTCGTTGAAGGTCTGACCGTCTCTATATGCTCCGTAGGGGTTCACGAGCCATATGAACGAATTGCGTCTGTCGAGGAAGGGATCGAGCGTTACCGCGAATACGTCCATGTCCCTCGTGCTCGGTGGCAGACCATATTCGAGAGTCGTTACCGTGCGGTTCTCGATCTCCGAGTCGTAGCACACTGCACCGATGTAGAGATTGTCCTCGTCGTACAGGATCTTTACCAGAGTCGGTTCGGTAGCTGGATAGCCGGGATCGGGTTGTGACTGTACGAATTGAGTGATCGGTGTCGCGGCTGCCCATCCCGTCTCGTTCAGGATGCCGTCCACATCGATGTTGTCGGATGTCTGGACCGCCTCTGTAGTTGGACGGGGCGCCGCTTCCAGATCGATTGGCCACGACTCATGTCGCTGAGTGGAAATGTCGTCCTGCACCGCCAGTGTGGTCGCCGGCATGCAGAGGAT
>CAYTDU010000310.1:0-5829 GCA_964436395.1 uncultured Gemmatimonadaceae bacterium
CCTGTGCAGTCCAACCACAGGCTCCACACTACGTGCTGGCGACTCCTCGCGGCGCTCGCCAACAATCCACACCGCGTTGAGCGGGCCGCGCGACTCCTTGTACTCATCACAGCACCACCGGCGCTTGAACGACGGCAGGACGCCTTTGGCCCGAGCCCGGACGAAGAAGTTGCCGTGCTTCGGTTTGTCCCAGATGACATGCGGGTAGTGATCTCGGATGAAATGGCATACCTCCGGCGGGTCGATTGTTGTGTTGTGGTAGTGCCACTCCAGGTTGACCCCGGCCATCTTGCAGATTTCGTGAAGCGCGATAGAGTCCTTGCCACCGGAGAACGCGCCGAAGCGGAGTTGCTCCGGCATACAGTTTTGCACCACCCAGATCGCCTCCGTGATGGGGTCTCCGCAAATGTGGCAGTCCATCACTCCCCCTCGCTCTCTTTCGGCGGGTTGTGTGCGCACTCCTTGCAATAAGCCCACGTCGGCACCGGGTCGATTGACCGTTCGCCGACGCCGCTGTACCGGTATCGCTTGCGGCGTAGCACCTCATGCCCGCACTCAAGTTTGAGCACCCACCGGATACCATCCACGTAATCGTGCCACCGCACCGCCTGCCGCTTCGGGCCCTTGTGTCTGCGTTCGTTGTGCATCACTCGCCTTCTTTCTGCCCGTCCGGGTCTTGGTCCGGCGGATTGTGCCCTGGCCCTTCGTCGCGCATGACTGCGTCAAACGCCTCCCACGCGAGACCCGCCGCTTTCGCCTGCGTGAATGACACCTCGCCATCGGGTTGTTGGGCCAAATGCTCCCGCCACTCCGCAGCTGCGAGTGCAATTCAGGCAGCGTCCAGTTTATCTTGATCCCAGTTAGGATCGCCGCCTATTGTCAGCCCATTCACAACCCGTTGCCACCTCTTAACCGTCATTGCTTGCTGCCTTTCTGTCCAGAGCATTTAAGCCATCTGGCATCACAAACATTGCAAGCAACCTTAATTCCTTCTGCGTTAGCCCACACAACCAAATGACCAGAGTGTTGGCAAAGTGGAGTCTTCGGAGGAATAACCAGAATGGAATCATTTATCATCTCAAAGTATTCATGCCCATGGGCATCCTGTAATCCCGCACGAGCGCGCGACGACACCTTCGCACTCTCTGCAGATAACGATAGTGTCTCTGCCGAAAACCGGATGGTGCGAATGGCCAATACCACCGCACGCGCTACAAATATCCCCATTGTCCCGGTCACAATAAGATACAGCCACGCGGCCAGCATCTGAGTCGGGTCGTCCCCCATACTCAATCTCCATTCGTGCGACATCGCGCTTCACCTCGTCGATGAACATCATCGCAGCCTTATTACTACGACACACAAACATCTCGATACGGCACGCGAGCGCGTGATCAAACTCAGCGGACATCGAACACCTCCCTTCTAAACATGCCTCGCGCTCTACACACACGGCTGGAATAAGCGTTCAACTCGAACGACTTCTCAATTCGATGTCTCCACTTTTCTGGAATGGAGAACACCCCACCATGGCCACCAGCTAACGCACCCGCAATAGCTCCGAGACTATCACTGTCTCCAGGGCTATTAACCGCCCTGAGCACCGCCCCCACATAGTTACCCTCAGCCCGAAGGAAACAGAACAACGCCGCTGCGACGGCCTCAGCTCCTGTCCACCCACGCCACTGATCCAGAATCTGGAACTCGTGGATGTCTCGATGAAGAGCTGCTACCGCTGCGTCGTAAATCAACTCGGCTGTGGATGCGTCCCACAAATCAGCGAAGTCACGCATACCCATCCAAATCGCCTCGAGCGGGTAGCCCATGATAGCTCGAGCTGTCCCCGCTGCCACAGCCGCAGCACTCGCCTGAGCCTCAGCGCTTCGGTGGGTCATCAACGCGTGAGCCGCTGCATATTCGGCAGCGATTTCTGGATTCTCCCAGAACCACACACCGTAGGCCATCGCACGCATAGCCGCACCACATCCTTTGCTTCCTTCCTTTCCCGCCTTTTCCCATCGTACGCCGGCCTCAAGTTGACGGCAACCATACATGCACGACGCCCCAGGGGCTCGGTTATTCTCGGGGCTGTTTGCCCAGTCGATGAACTCAGCCGCCACTTCCTCAGCCGTCGAATTGATCTCGAGCTTGCTTTGCGGGCGGGCTCGGATGAGCCCTTCCAGAACGGCACGCATCATCTGCGTGTCGTCAGTGTACCGCGCGCACGCCGGCCCCGACCACATTGGGCCGGCTGCCACTTCACTCGGCGTCCCGATAAACGCCGACTCGAAGTCGCGAACGCCCTCATCACCATAGCGCGCATGAATATCACACATCGACATAAACTCGACCGGCCAACCAAGAGCGTCGCCGATTGCTGTGCCAAACACGACGCCGTCGAGCTTCTTTTGAAGCTGCAGCTCCGTCAAAACTCGTAGGTGTCCAAAATGAGACGAATGGCCGCGTTTCTCCCATTCAGATTGTGCTTCTTCATGTAACCGTCGAGCACCCGCAGATGGCGAGGCTCGAGCCTGACCACCATCCGATGCGGATTGTTCAATTCGCTCGGTCTCCCCGCACCCTCTCTCGCCCCGCCCGGTCCCGGCATCGGTCTCTTGGGCTTCCGCTTTTTGCGTTGCACCACCATCGTTGTTGCTCCTCGTCATATTGTCATCCCCTTCTGTGAGGTGAATGTGTATATACAAAAAAGCCCAGAGTGTCAATGCACTCCGGGCCTCTACAGCTCCTCAGTTGCGAGAGGCTCGATAGTCAGCCAAGACCGACCTGGTGTGGTCCAAATAAGGGTCCAACACCGCATCAGCTTCCTGGCACCACGGACCACTGACCATCAGGTGTCGACTCCGATAAACCGTCACGCCTGGCGTCGAGCTTTCGACCCACTCATAGCCGTTGGGCGCGTCAGGATGACCCCAACCGTCGAGAATGAACAAATAGTGGTCATGCCCGAAAACCACGAGCTTGCGCGCCTTCCGCGCCCGTTTCTTGAAAAACACCACGTAAGGCGCCGAATCATACTGGGCATAACACTCGGTGCCGTGTTCCACGAGCTTGACCTCAAGCTTGTTGACCGGGCCACCCCAGTCGGGGCTCTGCCAATACAGCGTCACCTTCCTCAGTCCCTTCTTGTTCTTCATGGCTCAGCCCTCGTTGAACACGGCTTCCTCGGGGGTCAGCTCGCGCTCTGGTTTTGGAAGCACTTCGCCCATCGGCTTCGGCTTCCAGTAGAGGTCTCGCTCGATCTTAAAACCGAACGGGAGCCGCAAACTGGACAGCTCGGCCAACGAGAAGTAGCCCCACTCGTCGCCACCGGGGCAAAGCCCCTCGACGTACCCAAAGAACAATCCTTGTTCTGGGCAAAACTCGACCCCGTACCATGTACCCGATCCAGCCGGATTAAAGAACTTGACCACCGCGACCTTCTCCTCGGCGGGCACGTTCTCGGTCTCGTAGAGCTACGGGAGCTTCTTCAAAATGGCTTTGGTCAAGAGTTTCATCGTCGCGGCCTCCTTACATGATTAAGTATATACGAAATCAAGATTGAGTCAACCCCTTTTGCTCTTTGAGGATTCTTTTCGCGCACGCCTTGCCGAACGCAAAACAGCCCTGAGATACGTGGGAATCTGACCACGGCTCTCGGCCGGGAATCGCCCACTCCCCGGTCTCGCTGTTCAACTCGAGCCAGGTCATGGTCTTCGGGTTGAGCTTGTGCTCACAGCAATGGCAGTGGAACTCGGTGACTCCGTGCTCCTCAATCATGTTTTTGGTCAGCGTGTGCACGGTGCACCTCCATGGTCAGTTGCCAGTTTTCATCCTCGAGCTGGGCAGCCCACGCGCGGAGCGAATCGTTCTCGAGCTGAAGCGCCCGGCACTGTGGGCAGCCACTTTCTGGAATCGGTTGCTTCCAGAACGCCGCCCACATCATCCGCACGATATCCCATGGTGTGAAAATCATCCCTGAACCTCGGCTTTCTCGGTCGCCGTCTTCTTCGACTTGCGAACCTTCTTTGGTTTCGGTGTGTGAGGAGTAACTCGAGTCACCACCGTCTGAGCAACGCCCTTGTACTCCTCGTGTTTCTTGACCGTGGCCTTCACCGTGAAGGTGTCGCCCCGGCGCAGCTCGGTGGAATCGCCGGTTTCCTCATCGACGCCCCAGGCCCACTCAACATCACGGGAGGAAAACCACGTCACCCGGTTGCCCTCGCCCTCGATGAACCGGAAAATGTGAGTCGTACCATAGTAGCCTTCACACGAGGTGTAGCCGATCAACGTCAGCTCGAAGACCTCGCGCTTGCCCACAGTCCCGAAATGGTGACTCTCAGCTTTGGCCTTGCGCCGTTCAATCTCACGATCCATGAACTTGCGGTAGGCAACGAGGATTGAGCAGGCAATCCCGAGCAACCGCGTATCGAGCGAGGTCATCTGAGCCACGGTCTGGACGTTGTAGAGGTAGTCGTTTGAGCTGCACTCAGCCGCCGTCGCCGCCCACTCCCAAGCCGCCTCAGCTTCGGACGCGTCACCCGTCGTAGCTTTCTTGGCCAACTGATCTTGATAGCGCTTATCGATTGAGAAGAAGTCGTTGGCAACGATGTCGGCCGTGGCCATCACCGGCATCGTCGAATTGCGTGCCGCCGTCCGACTGAGCCAACCGACCTCACGGATTGCGACCGCCGTCCGAGTCAAAACGTCGATGGGGTCGAGCCGGTAATGACCGCCGCAACTCCAGCCTTCCTCGGCCTCGAGCGCTTCACCCACCGCGATCATCAACTCGCACATGGCCGCAACCCGCTTGGGGTCATGGCCACCGAGGAAGTCAGCCAGGCAATTACGGCCGACGACCTTATAGGAGTCATCGGCCTCGCAGCGAAGCAGGAAAGTGTCATTACGGAGTCGGTGCGCATGACAATGGTCACAGCGCCCCGGAGAAACCTCACGGAACTCAACCGGAACCGTTTCACCGGGAACGGCCGCGATGATGACCAGGCCATCCATATGCATCAGCTTAGCCGCCAACGTCCAACCATCGACTCGAGGGGGATCGCCGACGACCTTTACCGCGCGCTTGCGAACGAGATATTTGACCTTACCAGTATCAGGGTCTTTGACCGGGAGATCGTAGGGCTCACTGACCTCGAGCACCACCTCCGGGCATCCGAGCTTTTTCGCCCGACGATTGATCTTGACGATCTTATGCTCCAGCTCAGCCATCCGATGGTCCAGAACCTCGAAGGTATCCTGACGCGCGTAGTCTGGCCGCCAGCCTTCCGCCTCGCTCGTGACTTTCTCGGTGTCTTCACACATAGTGTCTCTCCTCACATGATTAAGTATATACCTTTTCAAATTACAGTCAACCCCTTTTCTCGAGAAAAAGTATATCCAAAATCAAGAGGAATTCCGCCTATCTAGCGGGCTTACACCGGGCAGCTCGCAACGCGCCACTGCCCGGCGCCACAATCCGGTAGCTGATCGTGTACCCGACCCCTACCGCCAGGTGCGCCTCGAGCGTAGACACGACCCATGGGCCGATGTCGATGCCTTCTGGATACGAGTGCAAAACCTCGATTTTCAACGTCCCCGGCTGGGATTCGTCAATATTCACATCCTCGATCCACTGGAGCAGCCCACCAAGACACCGCAAGAAACAATCCTTGATCGGGGCTTCCCGCCGGCCCTTGATCATGCTTTCCAGAATCTGGAAAGCTTGCTGGGAGCTAGTCATCGTCATCGTCGCCCTCGCAATCGTGATCGTCGATGCAGTCACGGCACATCTTGTCGCCACAGCCATCGCACCACTCGAGCTTTTCCACTTCC
>CAYTDU010000310.1:5839-6489 GCA_964436395.1 uncultured Gemmatimonadaceae bacterium
GGAGTTCTTGTTAACGTCAACCGGCAATTGAACAAATCCGGTGATTTGCCATATCCCGCTAGTATCCAGTTCATTTTCTTTATGCTTGACGAGTTGGTGGACATAACGCCGGGTCATCAGCCGCGCCGTCAACATCAAGGTCCATTCGCACAATGATCCAATCCCAGCGCTTCGCTACCGCCCTGAGACCAGCTCGGACTTCTTCCTGCTCTTGCTCACGCTCCTCCCATAACTCGTGGTCGAGCACTGCGTCGACCTCTTTCTGGACAAGCGCCCCCAGCACGGCCGGCTCGAGCGCATCCAGCTCCCAGCTCTCATCACCATACTCACGGATGTACTTATCTGCCCTCGAGTCAGTGATCTTCGCGGGATTCGGTGGAGGCTCGTACTCCTCGACCTGATCCATGTTGAGTGCGATGCGCTTCACCTCAGTCGGGCAACCGAAGATGCGCAACCGATCCTCGATGTCTCGACTCATGTCGATGCCACTCGGATCGTGATCGCCAAAATGCAAAATGAGCGTTTGCTGAGCGTGCGAATCGAAGGCTTTGAACCGCTGAGCTGCGCGCCACATCTCCGACTGGCTCGTGTAACCACGGCAGCAAAGATAAGGCACGTCGAGCTTCTGGCAGATGCGCTCGAAGACACCA
>CAYTDU010000311.1:0-6485 GCA_964436395.1 uncultured Gemmatimonadaceae bacterium
TTCGGTCGGCTCTGTTTTACGCAGTTGAACTGGCCGAACTGCAAACGGCTGAACAGTTGGAAGAACCGAACCGACTGATCGCGCTGGCAAGAGTATTTTACGGCGCTGGAATGTGGAGCGAAGCCGAACTGCTGCTGGAAGAGTCAAAGGGCATCTTCAACGACAACGACGCTAGGTTGGCGGTACACTACTTGGGCATTCTCGGCTCGATTGCTGCTCGCCAAGGGAACGAACGCCTTGCGGTCGAAATCTGTGACAGCCTGGACGGATTCGAACATCCTTACATGCACGGATCCGATCTGTTTCACAAGGCACGAGTAATGGCAATCTTGGGCCGTGCGGAGGAAAGCTTTGATTTGCTCAAGGAGGCCATTTCACAGGGTGTGGGTTTCGGGGCGTGGCTTCTCTCAGAACCCGACCTGACAACGTTGTATCAACGAGAGGATTTTAGGGGTTTTATGGATCCCAAAGCCTAGCAATGGACCGCGCAGCCTTCAATTGACCGTTCCCCCACTTTTCGAGCCCCCGAATTGACTGAACCCACCAAATAATTGATCGCCAGTTGACTACTTGCTTCCACAATACGTTCACACAGTACACAACATCTCGATTAGCAGAAGCCAACTTAACCACACGATTTCGTTACCCAATGAGACATATGACGGTGGAATGACGCCATCTACACAATGTCACCGAACGATCCGGGCGATGCCGCGTATGCGCTATCGTCGGCTTTGAATTCGCCAGATCACACCGTGGTCACGCGTGAGTGCCCCTTCGAATTGGGTTGGACATTGATGGCTCGAGAGGTCACAGGCTTTCTTGGATCGGGTGAAAAACGGTGCTACGTTTGCCGGGCCGAATTCGTGCCCGGAAACACGACGCGCAGCATAGTCGGTTGAACCAGCCTTTCAGGAGGCGGCATGGGCGAAATCGAACTTCACTTATTCGGCCACGTTGACCTCAATTGCCGCAATAGAGGCGATCCGGACGCCCTCGTGGCACAGCCAAAACGTTTCGCCCTTCTCTGCTACCTCGCGATTCCCAAACCCGGCACCATGTTCCGCCGCGACACGCTCCTCGGCGTATTCTGGCCGGAAGGAGACTTTGATCGCGCGCGTACAGCATTGCGTCAGGCGCTTGCCCGCATCCGACGGACCCTGGGAGACGAAGTCATCGTGCGACGTGGTTCAGATGAGGTCGGTTTGAATCCGGGCATATTTTGGTGTGATGTAGCGGAATTCGAGCAGGCCTGTTGCGCCAACGATTGGGGGAAGGCGGCAGAGCTGTACAAAGGAGAACTTTTGAGAGGATTGTTCC
Organism: uncultured Gemmatimonadaceae bacterium; assembly: GCA_964436395.1. Taxonomy (GTDB): domain Bacteria; phylum Gemmatimonadota; class Gemmatimonadetes; order Gemmatimonadales; family GWC2-71-9; genus JBDGYW01. The sequence goes on from CAYTDU010000311.1 coordinate 1,321, forward strand.
TGTCCAAGGCAGTGGAGTTCGAACATTGGCTGGATTCAGAGCGCGCGAGGCTCTCATCACATTACGCGAACGCCCTATTGAAACTCGCGCAAGACGCAGCAACCGTGGGGAGGTACCGAGAAGCAGTCGAATGGTGGCAAGCGCTGGTGCGTCACGATCCGTTCGACTCACACTATGTGTCGGGTTTGATGGCAGCTTTGAATCGCGCTGGCGATCCGGCGCACGCTCTCATTTACGCAAAGAAACACAGAGAGCTGCTGAAAGCAGAGTTGGACATCACGCTGCCGGCCGAGATCAAGGCAATTGTGCATCGCATGCGGAGCGAGCGATCAGATAAGGCCGCGATTGAGAGACCAGCACGAGAAACGTCGCCAATGCCCGACTCGAGTTACCCTGTTCCGCGGGAGAAGCATCCGGTGGCCGAGGATATCCAGCCGCGGGAAACGGCGGCATCTCGTGGGGAGGTACTTTTTTGGCAGTTCCTCTTGGCAGCCATCACCGTTTTCTCAGTGGGTTTGCTGCTTGCCAATATGGGTTCAAAGTCTCGCTCCAAAGCTCCGGTACCCACATATCCGACTTCGGCGGTGTTCACCCTCGGGAATCTGGGACCGCCTGAGCATTCGGGCTTTCCGGGCACAATCACTGACGCCCTCACGACGCGCCGTGCGCCCGGCCATGGCATCAGGATTGGAGCGGCACACACAGGCTACCATTTCGACCGGTTCAGATCTTTCAACTCCAGCCCATGATCCGACTCCGCGCCTTGGGCCAGATCGAGCTGTACGCTGACGACGGCGGCGATGCAGATGCTCTCGTTGCGCAGCCGAAGCGTTTTGCCCTACTCTGCTATCTCGCCGTACCCAAGCCCGGCATTCTGTTCCGCCGCGACACACTGCTCGGCGTATTCTGGCCGGAAGGTGACACCGAACATTCTCGGACAGCACTACGCCAAGCGCTCGCGCACATTCGGCGTGCGCTTGGGGAAGACTTGATAGTACGCCGTGGTGGAGAGGAAGTCGGGCTGAATTCCAATCTCTTGCGGTGCGACGTATCCGAGTTCGATCAGGCACTAGACGAATGCAGGTGGACCGAAGCCGTCAAGCTCTATCGCGGCGAGTTGCTGAAGGGTTTCTATCTGCCCAACGGTCCGGAATTCGAGCGATGGTTGGACGCCGAACGATCGAGGTTAGCGGATCGTTATGCTAAGGCACTCGAGCAGCTCGCCAGAGAGGCCTCTGCCGCAGGGAAGACGCGCGCTGCGGTTGAGTGGTGGCAAGCCTTGACCTTGCACGATCCGTTCGACTCCCGGTATGCGATGCGTTTGATGGAGGCGTTGGATCGGGCAGGTGATCCGGCGAATGCACTGCTGCACGCGCGGAGGCACACGGATCTCTTGAGAGGAGAGTTAGAGATCGGGCCGCCGGTTGAGTTCGAAGGACTAGTGACGAGGATTCGGCAGGAGCACGAAGCTGCGGATGCGCTCGGGGGGGAAGCTCCCGCCGAAGCAGATGAGAGATCGCGCAAGCCAGGTGTTCACAAAGATTCGACTCAGCTCTCGACTCGACCTGTTGGACGGCGCAGCTGGCCGAAGATTCTGGCAGCCGGTGCAGCCATAGCAACCGGGTTGATCGTTTTAGCAGCATCGCTCCTGGTTCCTCGGGTTGATCGGCGGAGACTCGCTCCGGATCACGTGGCAGTCGCGGTGTTTCGGAACGCCACGGGAGATCCTTCCTACGATCTGCTTGGCGAACGCACGGCTCACTGGGTTACGCAGGGCATCCAGCAGGCAGAGATGCCGGTGAGCCCTTGGGAAGCGGCCTACGAGGCATGGAAGTACGTGGAAACCGAGATCGGCGCTGGGAGGCAACGGGATCCCATCCAGGCCATGGCAGATGAGACGGGAGCCGGTACGATTGTATCGGGCGCAATCTATAGAGTTGGAGACAGTCACCTCGAGATTGTCGTGAGCGTCAGCGACGCACACCGCGGACGTCTCATTGGAACTCTCGACCCGGTAATTGCGTCAGCGGACTCGATTGCAGAACTTCTGCGTATTCTGCGGCAAAAGGTCACTGGATTCCTCGCGGTGAGGTCCGACGATCAGCGAGCAGCTCCGCTCGAATTCGCCGGGGAACCTCCGCCCTTCGATGCATACGTCGCTCTCCGTACTGGAATGAGCCACTTCAACCGGGGCGAACATCAAGTGGCCACAGGTCATTTCCGGCGGGCGTTCGATTTGGACTCGACCTATGCCGAGGCACTTTTATTCCTGGCACTTACTCATCGGAACCTCGGAGAGAGGCACCGCGACGCCAGAGAGTTCGCGGCGTCGGATTCAGTGCTCCGAGTCGTGAGTCGATTGGATGCACACCTGACTCCGTACTACCGCAACTATCTGGAGTGTATGCGCGCATTGATCGACGGTGACCTCGAGAGATCACGCGCATCTATCAGAAGAGCAGCGCAAACCGCACCTAGGTCGAGGGCATGGTATTCCTTCGGGGTGCTCTGCTACTGGACTAACCGGCCACTCGAAGCGGTGGAGGCACTTTCCACTTTAAGCCCCGACCATGGAGCAATGCGTGGTTGGATCGGATACTCGGGCCACCTGACTGAGATCCTCTTCACGCTCGGAAGACACGAAGAGGAATACGATGTCGCACAGCGTGCCATCGACCGCTATCCCAATCAGGTAGCGCCGGGACTGGCACTACAGACCATCGCGTTGGCTGCCCTGGGGAGAATGGCTGACCTCTACTCGACGCTCGACGAACTCGAAAGAGAGCTCGATCGCGAAGGCCAGTCGAGCGAGGTGCTCCGTCCTCGGAAAGCAATGGTTGAAGTCGTCGAAATTCTTCGGCAGCAAGGGCATGCAACCGAGGCGCAAGAAGTTCTCGAACGAACCATCCGGCGTTTTGAGACGCGGCCGCGGCCGGAATCCGCAACTCCCCACCATCGTCTTTGGTACGCGAAGGCCCTTTGGCTCGCGGGGCGCGCCGAAGAGTCACAGCGAATCCTGGATGACCTCACGGACGAAATGCCCGACTACGTCACGGCGAGGGGAACCCGCGCATTCGTCGCTGCTGCTCGCGGTGACACATCTCAGGCCCGCGTGGACATAGACTGGCTCAGTGATATCGACAGCAAGTATCTATACGGAGAGCACACATATTGGCGGGCCGTTGCAGAAGCATGGCTGGGCAATCATGATCTTGCGGTGAGTCTGCTGAGGGCGTCGCACGCACAGGGAAGACTCTACCTCTGGTATGACGCGGTCCGTGCCGATCTCGATCCCTTACGCGGCAATCCGCAGTTCGAGGAGTGGTTGCGACCAAAGGGATAGGCACGTCCATCGCCATTTCCGGAACCGTCGAGTTATCGAAATCCCTCGGCAATCATATCGTCTCAACCTTCAGCAGATTCGTCGTTCCGGCCACATGAAACGGAACCCCGGCAGTGACAGCAATATTGTCACCCGGCTTAACGAGTCTTTTCTCCGCGAGCAAGTGCCTTGCTTGCCCAAGCACAGCGTCATAGGTTGGCGTTCCTTGCACGAGGATCGGTGTCACTCCCCACACGAGCGATAGCGTTCTACAGGTGCTCACCTCGGGCGAGAGCCCCAATATGGGAGTTGACGGACGAAACGCCGCTATCTGCCGTGCCGTGAACCCGCTCTTGGTGAGACAGACGATGAACGGTGCATCCAGCATGTCTGCTGCAGCAGTTGTGGCATACGCAATTGCGTTTGCCGCTTTCCCCGATTCGCCACGGTCGGCGAGATCGCTGCGCCGAGTGACTCTGGTCCTTGGCGCTGTCCGTTCTACCTCTTCGATTATCCGAGCCAAGGCACGAACTGCTCCCACCGGATACTCGCCCACTGCGGTCTCGCCTGACAGCATGACCGAGTCAGTTCCGTCCAGAATCGCATTCGCGACATCCGACGCCTCGGCTCTGGTTGGTCTAGGATGCCGTATCATCGAGTCGAGCATCTGAGTTGCAGTAATGACCGGGCAGGCTTTGCGATTAGCCGCGGAGATGAGCTTCTTCTGCGTGATCGGCACCTTCTCGAACGGCAACTCTACGCCCAGGTCGCCCCGGGCGACCATCACACCATCCGACACTTCAAGTATGCGTTCGAGGTCGTCCACCGCAGGAGTGGTCTCGATCTTTGCCACGAGTGCTGTCTCGGCCGGCACCAAGCCACGCACGATCTCTACGTCTTCAGCGCTGCGCACGAACGATATGCCGACGAACTCGACACCATGTTCGACGGCGGTCTGAAGATGCTTTCGATCGACGGCCGTGAGAGTCGGCGCGCTGACCTTGGAACCGGGCAGATTCATGCCCTTGTTGCTCTTGAGCGCGCCTCCATGACGCACAATTCCAACCACCCGATCGCCGTTCACTTCTGTCACTTCGACGCTCAGCAGGCCGTCGTCCATGAGAATGGTCTTCCCGGGTGCGACATCCTTCCAAAGATCCTCGTACGTGGTCGGTATCTCCGACCTGTTCGCACTGTCTTCCGGGGCGAACACCACCTCCGCGTCCTCGTGAAGATCAATGGGCTCCGGCAGCACACCTACCCGAATTCTCGGTCCCTGAAGATCCAACAAAACACCAACATGACGATCGGCTGCATCGGAAACCCGGCGAACGCTGGCGATCCATTCAGTCCAAATCTCCGGCGAACCGTGAGAGCTGTTGATTCGAACCACGTCCACACCAGCGGCGATCAATTCCGCGAGCGTGCTTTCGTCCGCCGATGCAGGTCCGACAGTGGCGACGATCTTGGTTAGTCGCTTCGTTGAACGCATGGTCGAGTCCTCTGAGTGGTTAACAGCGACGCTATACCTCTACACAGAAACAAATCTCGGTGACGCAAACGGCAAGCGGCCGCGTTGACTCGGTGCAAAACCGTGTGCGCCGAACATTAGCACTTCTTGACCCGTTCCGCCCAGTCGCTAGCATTCGCGATGAAAAGAAAGCGAGTGTGCGCCACGACTACCAGACTCTATTATGACGACTCGCACTTGGTCGAGTTCACAACGAACGTCCGTCGACAATGGCAGGATTCGGGTAAACATCTGCTCACTTTGGACGCAACGGCGTTCTACCCGACGTCAGGCGGCCAGCCCCACGACACCGGCACGATTAGTGGCATCCAA
>CAYTDU010000312.1:0-6481 GCA_964436395.1 uncultured Gemmatimonadaceae bacterium
CTCGTTACTGATATTCTGTATCGAGCGCTCGCCCGCCTGTTCTACGGTTCCAAGGTTCTCCCAGGCAAACACAACGGTATCGACGGAGTAGAACACTTGGACAAGGTCCTAGAGATGGACCAGTCACCTATCGGTCGCACGCCGAGGTCGAACCCGGCCACCTACACAGGCTTGTTCACGCCTATCCGGGACCTCTATTCGCAGCTTGCGGATTCCAAGATACGTGGCTACGGGCCGGGTCGATTCTCCTTCAACGTCAAGGGCGGTCGCTGCGAAGCGTGCCGTGGGGATGGCCTGGTGAAAATCGAGATGCACTTTTTGCCTGATGTCTACGTCCCGTGTGACATCTGCAAGGGTCGTCGCTACAATCGCGAAACCCTCGATGTGCGGTACAAAGCCAAATCCATCGCGGACGTTCTAGACATGTCGGTGGCCGAAGCGCTGGACTTCTTCGAACATCAGCCCAAGATTCGGCGCCGGCTGGAACTTCTGAACGACGTTGGACTTGGTTACATCCATCTGGGCCAGAGCGCAACCACATTGTCGGGTGGTGAAGCTCAAAGAGTAAAGCTGGCATCTGAACTGAGCAAACGAGACACCGGACGTACGCTCTACATTTTGGACGAACCCACAACGGGACTTCATTTTGAGGACGTGCGCTTGTTGCTCGACGTGCTGCACAGGCTCGTGGACAAAGGCAACACGGTGGTCGTGATCGAGCACAACATGGAAGTCATCAAAACAGCCGATTGGGTGATCGATTTGGGGCCCGAGGGTGGAGATGAGGGTGGAACTATCGTGGCACAAGGGACGCCGGAAACCATTGCTGGAACATGTGCTTCACATACTGGCAAGTTCCTCGCGAAGGCTCTTCCGCTTTACTCTGGCCGTAGTGCGTGACACTATTTGAAACGTTTGACGTACTGAACCCAGAAGGACTAGTCGCAGAATCTGTGAAAGGACGTCCTCGGATGGGCGAAATTGCACCATTCCTTGTGCCGATTGTTGTCCCGTCAGTGCTCTTTTTGAGCATCGCGACAGCCGTGATTCTGCGTGGCCCGTTAGGCAAGGCAATAGGAGAACGTGTGGCCGGTCGGAAGCTCGACGGCGACTCGGCTGCGCAAGCAGAGGCGCTGCACGCCGAGGTCGACGAACTCAGATTTAGACTCTCTGAAGTCGAGGAGCGCCTCGACTTCACTGAGCGGCTATTGGCCCGGCAGGGTGGGCCGGACGCTCTGCCGAGGGAAGAGCACTAAGTGGGTCCGGACATCCTGGTTCCGATTGCTGGGATGGCGACTGGCCTATTGCTGCTACTTCCGGTCGTGAGGGCAGTGGTTCGGATAACTGAGAAGAAACTCGTTGGTGGAAGCGATAGTGGCCAACTCGAAGCGCTACGCGAGGAGTTAGCTGCAGTCCAGGATCGTCTCGACCGATTCGAGTATAGTGACGATCGCATCGCAGATCTCGAGGAACGTCTGGACTTCGCGGAGCGTATGCTGGCCCAGCAGCACCGCCACAAGATAGAGGGCGGACATGGAAGCTGAGGCGCTCGAGGGCATCCTCGCCATTATTCTGATCTTTGGTGGTGGCACGCTGTTCGCACTGAGCATGTCACCGGTGGGCCGGGCAATAGCGGACCGCATACGCGGCACACCGAAGCCGGGCGCGATCGCAGAAAAAGACCTGGAAGAATTGAAAGAAGCGCAGATGGCAGTGCTCGATGATGTGGAAGCGCTCCGACTCGAGGTTGCCGACGTAAATGAACGCGTTGATTTTGCCGAGCGCATGCTCGCCAAACAAGGCGATGTCGGTGCGCTACCGCAGGGCGGTGATTCGAATGATTGAGCGAGCAAAGAAGTGGGAGTGCGGGGCATCTTGCCAAAGTGGCGGATGTCGTGCAAATAGTAGATCTTAGACGGAGGAGACTACTGTGGGCAGCTTATTCCTTGCTGTGGCCATTATCATATGTGCCCGCTGGTTCTTCCGTTCGGATTTGTCGGATGCGGTAGGTGAGGCATTGCGAAGCAAGCATGGCGGCGGGGTGAATCCGGCGCTTGCGGAGCGGTTCGAGGAATTAGCGGACCGCATCGAAGTAGATATGGGAGAGCTACGCAACGAGGTGATGGAGTTGGGTGAGCGCGTCGAGTTTGCCGAACGTTTGCTCACCAACGTGAGGCAGCGAGAAGGGCTACCCAATGCTCCACCAACGGAATAGTTGCGTACTTAGGTTTTTTTGAGGAGCTTTTCGATTCGTTCCTAATCAATCCCGACTCTCGGACGGCCTTTGATGTGGGCGTCTGATTGGGAGGTGTAACGCTGTTATGGGAATCTTCCAGCGCATATCCACGCTGCTGAAGTCGAACATCAACGACCTGATATCACGTGCGGAGAACCCCGAAAAGGTTCTCAATCAGTCCATCGACGACATGCGGTCTCAGCTCGGCAAGGCCAAGCAGGAGGTCGCTGGCGCGATCGCCGACGCGCGAAAGCTGCAGCAGCAGCTAGAGAAAGAGAAAAAGCAGGCTGAGGAGTGGGAACAGCGTGCCATGCTTGCGGTGCAGGAGGGCCGTGACGATCTGGCAAAGCAAGCGCTGATGAGACATAGCGAGCACTTACAGAGTGCTCAGTCAATGCACGAGACCTGGGTCCGACAGAAGGCAGAAACGGAACAGCTGAAGAATGCCCTGCGGCAACTCAACGACAAGATCGAAGAGGCCAAGCGCAAGAGAAACATCTTGATCGCGCGCCAGAAACGAGCAGAGGCGCAAGGGCGTATTCAGGAAACCATGAGTGCGATGTCCAACAAGAGTGCCTTCGAGAACTTCGAGAGGATGACGGAGAAGATCGAAGAGACGGAGAGAAAGGCACTCGCCGCCGCCGAGCTCACTGAGGACATGTCGGGTGACATGCTGCAAAGGGAGTTCGAAGCACTCGAGTACCATGGTAGCTCGGACCAGCAGCTACTCGAACTGAAGAAGAAGATGGGGTTACTCGGCGCGGGCGACGCTGGTGAACGGCCGCAGCTTGGAGCCGGCGACGACGATGACGTTGCCGATGCCGAGGTTGTTGACGAGACTCCCGCGGAAGAAGAAGACCAAAGCGAGACCGAGGAGGAATCGAGCCGAGGTTAACCTCGATACTCCCGATAGTCTAACGCTGCGACGCTCATGCATTTGGGCGTCGCTTTTATTAGGTGCCACTCCAGGAAATCGACCGCGTATTTCTGCACATCAGTGCGTTAGTTCGGTGACAGACCTCACCCCGCCGGATCGTAGTATATGCCTTGATTCGTACGTCCTACGGTTCATTTGGCCATCAATCTCGAGTGCTGCTTCATGAAATTTCTTAGGTACGAGATGACAACGGCGAAAGCACCTCTACTTCTCGGCGTCAAGGCGGAAGTCGTATTTGGAACGCTCCTGGTCGCAAGAAATCGTGCTGTGCGGCTTGCGTGCGTGTTGGCGCTGGCGCTTGGTGCACTGTCATCAGTACGAGAGGCAGAACGTCTTCCGGGCGCACATCAACCACTTGCTGCATTCCTGATCGTCGGCACTCTCGCTGCAGTAGCAGGGTCTCGGTTGTTCGCCCCCGGAGCAGCTCTTGCATCTTCTCGCCGAGTCGTGACAATATGGTGGGCGGTTCCCGTTGGCCGACTCGCCGGTGCTCTCTTGGTGATCCTTCCTGTTGCCGCTGTTGCAGTTATTGCAATGGAATTGGCCGATCCAAACCCAATCCTGCTCGGCCTTTCCATGGCGACTCTTGCAGCAGCTGTCGCTTCGCTCTCATTATCGCTGGCGCCGACAGTTGGCTCATCCACGGCTTGCGCAATGACCTTAGCGACAATATGGGCTGGGGCAATCCCGACCACGGCGGTACAGGCATTGTCTGAGGGGTCGCCCGCTGTGCGGTTCGCGGTGCTTCTGCTTTGGCACACTCTGCCGCTGCCCTGGAGGGCAAACCGCTTACTTGAGTTGCACGCTCCTTTAGATGCGCTGGTGCTGTTAACCTGGATTGCAGTCGGTGTTCTGACCATTGGTTGGGCTGCAAGCCAACCCTCGCTGTTACACCGCAAGAGTCGCGAACCCGCATGACAACGTTGCGGGTAGACGCCGCCGCCAAGGTCTATGGCACAGGGAGGCGCCAATTCATAGCCGTGAGCCCAACCAGTTTCGAATGCCGCGGCGGCGAAATAGTCGGGGTCATCGGACCCAACGGCGCAGGAAAGACGACACTGTTGAGGATGATCGCAGGGGAAACGGCGATTACTTCCGGAACGGTGCGCATTTGTGGCTTGGGAGCCGGAACACGGGCAGCTCGGTCGGTCGTAGGCTACGTAGGCGATCCTCCCCTCTTTCCTGGTGAGCTGACGGGCAGCGAGTGGCTCAAATACATATGCGGGCACCGGGCCTCACATCCGCGCGAAAGGACCGCAAAGCACCAATGGGCGATCGAGCTTGCTGACTTGGATGAGTTCGTGGGGCGCCGAATCTGCGAATACTCCCGTGGAATGACGCAGCGATTGGCGCTGGCGACTGCAGCGGTGTTGGGTTCCGACGTGCTGGTTCTCGACGAGGTCTTGAGTGGCATCGATCCGCTGGTCGCGCGCGGACTACGGGGTACGGTCGCCAAGCTTGCAACAGCGGGCCGGTTGCTGATCATCGCCTCGCACGAACTTTCCGCATTGGAACGTCTTTCGACACGCGTATTGGTCATGCTAGAAGGCCGTGTCGTATCGGACGTGAACGCTGCAAGATTCACATCTGAACGGGTGGCCGAACTGTCGCTCACCGGGTCGGGATTAGACAACCGTGACAAGCTGTTGAAGAGGTTTGTTGGAGCGGTAGGAACTGACGACGGCGTGTCGATTCCGCTTACGCGCGGTGTCACTATAGAGGAGACGATTGCAGTATGTAGGGCGGAACGCATCCCTGTCGCTTCCTCACGGATTCGTTACAGAGCGCTCGAGGATATCCTGATCGACGCGGCGAAAGAGTCGAATGGCAGCTAGCGCCGTTGAACGCATCGAGCGTGAGTACCACGTCGTTGACGGCCTGCCTCGTCCCCCGTAGGTTTCCAACCGAACCCGTTGTCAGATATTGGGTTACACGTCCCGATCACCGAGTGGCGCCGCCAATTGGACGGGGTGATTGGTTATCAAGGTGTGCCCGTCAACCGCGAGGGTTGTTTACGATGGATCTCAGGTTGTACAACACGTTGACGCGTTCGGTCGTTCCGTTCGAGCCGGTTGAGCCCGGGATAGTTACCATGTACACGTGTGGCCCTACCGTATACAACTACGCACATATTGGAAATTTCAGAACTTTCCTATTTGAAGATCTGTTGCGTCGGCACCTGGAGTCGCTCGGTTTCGAGGTGTTTCAAATAATGAATCTCACCGATGTCGATGACCGGACCATCAATGCTGCAGCGCAGGGCGGCAAGAAGCTGAACGACCATACGGCGGAATTCATCGGTGCATTCTTTGAAGACTGCGAATACTTGCGTATTCGGAGTGCCTCCGTTTACCCAAGGGCTACAGAATACATACAGCCTATGGTCGAACTGGTCCAAAACCTCATCGAGCGGGGGCTGGCGTACAAAGGTGACGATGGCTCCGTGTACTACGCAGTAGACAAGTTCGACCGCTACGGCAGGCTGTCCAGGGTGGAGAAGCGGGAGCTGAAAGCAGGAGCCCGTGTTTCGAGCGACGAGTACTCGAAGGAGGATGCTCGCGACTTCGCGCTTTGGAAGGCAGCTAGCTCGGAAGACGAGGCAGTAGAGGCGGCTTGGGATGCTCCATTCGGCCGGGGCAGGCCTGGTTGGCACTTGGAGTGCTCCGCTATAGCCCTTCAAGAAATTGGGTCACGATACGGCGCGAAAACGCTGGACATTCATGCTGGTGGCGTTGACCTGGTTTTCCCGCACCATGAAAACGAGATTGCGCAGTCAGAGGGCGTTACCGGTAAGACATTCGCCAACTATTGGCTCCACGGAGAGTTCCTCACCATTGGTGGGACGAAGATGTCGAAGCGCTACGGAAACACTCTCACAGCTCGTGATCTCAGGGAAGAAGGTGTTGACGCGGCAGCGGTGCGCATGCTGTGCTACGGAACCCATTACCGCCAACAGCTCAGTTTCGGTGATGAACCGCTCGAAGCGGCCAAGGAGGGCGTGAAACGCCTCGGTGAGTTTCACGATCGATTGACGCGGGCAGCAGAAGGATACGAATCGAACGGCACGGAGATGCCTCAGCTTGCCTCACAGTTGACGGAGCATGTCCGCAACAGTCTCAACGACGATTTGAACGCACCGCAGGCTCTCGGCGCGATTTTCACCTTTGTGCGGGCTGCCAACAGAGAACTCGACGCTGGAAATTGGGCTCCGAATGACGCGAAGGCAGCATTGAAGGCCTTCGACGACCAGATGAGTGTTCTCGATCTGCTTCCCTCGGAGGTCGCACTCGATGAGACGCTCGAAACCT
>CAYTDU010000313.1:0-6477 GCA_964436395.1 uncultured Gemmatimonadaceae bacterium
CAGAAAGAGCATTTCATCGGTGCCTGGTATCCACCCGACCAGACGATCATTCGCAGGATTTTGCACCAGCGGTCCGTCGCTGCTGCCGTCAACTGCCAACAGCCATATGTCATATGATCCGTCGTCTTCGCTCACGGGCATGTCGTACGCAACGTATTGATCATCAGATGAGAATGACCTCCTTCCGTAGAATGGAGCGCTCCCGAAATCCTTGAGCATTCGAGTGTTACCGTGTGGGACCGATACCAATGCAAGCTGAAGGGTTCGACGGTCTGGATCCGCTTCTTCGCACACCCTGTGGACAAGCAGACTGCGACCGTCCGAAGACCACGCTTGGGGCCCAATGCTGCAGGTTGGTTCGGCGTGTAGCACCCGAACGTCCGCACCATCGATGCTCGAAAGGCGTACGTGCCCCTTTTCCCCCTTATCTGCCCACCCGTATGCGACGAATCTGCCGTCAGGCGATACCTTGGGATCATAAGCATTCGAATCGCGCGTGAGGTGACGGCTTTCTCCTGTGGCGAGGTTGCGAATTGTGAGAACACCGCCGTTCGTGTGAACGAGGTGTCGACCGTCTGGTGTTGGTGATCCGCTCCCGGCCTCTTGGCCAGTCCACACACGCCGAGTACCGATACCCACGGCTTCTGCGGCCTGCGCCGCCCGATTCAGAGCAACAAGCCGCTCTCGAGCTTCCGCCGCAGCTCCTGCCTGGTCTGCATACTCATCGACCACCCGCCGGTACGCCCGCTGAGCTTCATCGCGGCCCAACTTCTCATAACATCCACCCATCTGCACCAACGCTCGTGCGACCAATTCGCGATCGGACGAGAACTCTTCCGCGATTCGTTCGTACATCTGGATTGCTGACTGGAGGTCTCCTTCTGCCTGCTCCAGCACCAGGGCTTGCTGAAACAGATCGTGTCCCGTTTGCGCCAGCACCGGAGCAGCCACTAGTAAGGTCAGCGCGACCCCAATCAAACCAACTTTCAGCGTCTTCATGATCGTCCCCCGGTTTTCGGTTTCTTCTTCCCTGGGAACATGGGATGGCCGGTGAGTCTTTGTGTCACGGCTCGCAGTGCGAACGGCAAGAGATCCGTACGAAATCGTCCAACGAGAGGTCGCCGAGTTGTCACGAACATGTCAAAGCCTCACGGAACGAACTTGTAACCGACCCGGTGAACCGTCTGGAGATACCGGGGCTCTGCGGGGTTGTTTTCGAGCTTGGCGCGGAGAGCGGCGAGGTGGTTGTCCACCGTTCGTGTGGTGGGGAACTTGCCGTAGCCCCATACTCTCTCCAGCAGCTCATAGCGGCTGACCACCTTCCCCGCCCGTGCCGCCAGGTAGCGAAGCACGCCGAACTCTTTGGGGGTCATGTCCACGCGGTTCCCGCTTTTTTTGGCGTCGTATTGAAGGAAGTCCACTACCACGTCGCCGAAACTCAGTGCATTGGGTGGTGCCGATGGGGGGTCGGTCCGCCTGAGCAGAGCCCGAATCCGGGCCTTCAGCTCCCGGATCGAGAACGGCTTAGTGACGTAGTCGTCAGCCCCCAGATCCAGGCCCAGGACGCGGTCGGCCTCTTCCCCCCTGGCGGTTAGCATGAGAATCAGAACGGAGTTTCCCTCGTCACGGAGCTTTCGGCAGATCTCGTAGCCGCTGAGAGTGGGCAACATGAGGTCCAGCAGAATAAGGTCCGGGTTCCCTTCCCGGGCCAGGCGGTACCCTTCTTCACCGTCTTCAGCGGTCAGCACCTCGTACGATTCCCTGACGAGATTGTCCTTGAGCCCGCGGAGTATTGCGACGTCGTCTTCGATGACGAGGATGCGACTCACGCCTCAGCTCCATTCAAGGGAAGGAACAGTGAGAAGGTGCTTCCCTCGCCTGGTACGCTCTGCACGGCGACGCGACCGCCGTGGGCCGCGGCAATGTGCTGGACCAGGGTGAGCCCGAGTCCCGTCCCCGATATGCGTTCGTTCTCCGGACTCGACACCCGGTAGAAGCGCTCGAAAATCCGGGTCAAGTCGGCCGGCTCGATTCCCACGCCACGGTCCGACACTTCGATCACAGCCTCACCATTCTCGGAACGTAGCCGCAACTCGATGTCCCGGCTCTTTCCCGAGTACTTCATGGCATTGGTCAGCAGGTTCAGCAATGCCTGCTCGATAGCGTCCCGGTCCACCTGGGCCGGCATATCATCTTCGATCTCCAGCCGAAGTGCAAATCGCTTTTGCTCCATGGGATGCTGCATTGCCCCGGCGGTGAAACGAACGATCTCCTCCAGGGAACGCGGCTCCCGCCTATAGGCCTTCTGGCCACGCTCGATCTTCGAGAAGTCGAGAACGTTGTTCAACAACCTGGTGAGGCGCTCGGTCTCGTTGACTATGGTCTCGAGGTATTCGCGGTGTGTGCCGGAATCCGGTGATTCATCTTCGTACAGCGTCTCAGCGAACATGCGGATGGACGTCAGAGGCGTCTTGAGTTCATGAGAGACGGCCGAGACGAAGCGGGACCGGGTCTCCGCCAATAGCATCTCCCTCTGAACGTCGCGCCAGAGGAGGTATGCGCCGAACAGGGTAACTCCTACTACGAGCAGAAGGCCGGCGGAGTAGAACCACCACCTAACACTTCCGGGCCCGCTGGACGACCCGACGTTCATCGTGTCGAACCGTACGAACACACCCGGGAAATCGGATCCCAGGGGATCAATGTCCGGACCATTCGCTGTCATCAGTGTTGCCTCACCCACGACACCACCGGCGCCGTAAGTGCCAGCACCCAGCGACGCCAAGACAGGCTCGGAGTAAACGGCTACAACAACGCCGTTCTCTCTGTCTCCGACGGGCGCGACCCCTACGAGCCAGGCCGGCGAACCGTATGGAAGCCGGCTGTTGTTCCGGTGGTTTAGTGATGGGTCCGGCGTTCTGAGGCCTAGGCCGGGGAAGTCGGCTTTAAGAGCCAGGGCCTGCTCGGTGCGAGCCAGCTTATCGGATATGCCACCGACCAAGCTCTGCATATCCTGCGAAAGCCGTGCATCGGACGCGCTCTCCGAAAGCCGGGCCACCAGATCCCGGAGGAGGTACAGGGCGACGGGTGGGAGCCAACGATTCGTGGAAAGGCAGCGCCGCAATGCCTCGAGGGCAGGCTGGTCGAAGAGACCGGCTTCGAGGAGCTGCCGGGCTGCGTACAGTGAGATCGGGATTCCGTTTTCGTCGATCAAGTCGGGAGGAGCAGCCGCAACCTGCAGGTATTCCGCTTTCGCGTCCTCCTGCCTGCCGGCTTTGTTCAACGCCCGGGCCAGGAGGTGGCGAGCGTACACCGCCTGTACCGGAAGGCGGGCTACCTCCAGAGCTTGTCTATAGGAGTTGATAGCACTCGTAAGATTCTCCGAAGCGAACTCAGCTCGTTCTCCCTGCCGGACCCGGTTGCCGAATTCGCCCTGATCGAGAGCAGCACGAGAGTCACCCGACAACTTTTCCCGTTCCCACGGAAGAAAGAGCTGCCCCTCCGAGAAACGCGCCACCAAAGCGACAACGGAATCGTCGTACGTCCAGGCCTGAAGTAACTCCGGGCGGTCGGCGAGGGCCGTGGCCTGCCGCAGAGCGATCCGTTCGAGCTGCGAGGTGAGATCCTGCTGAAGTTGCCTGGTCACACGGCGTCGTTCTTCTTCGAGCCTGGCCACACCGAGTTCCCGCTCCTGGACGAGCAGAAGCAAGCCGAGCACCACCAGCGCGAGACACGGCAGAAGGACCGCCGCGAGGAATAGGAAGACCTGTCGCCGGTGTGACTGAGAAACCATGACCCGAGCCCGCCGCGAAGGGAGTCTCCCCAAATGTAAGTGTGAGCGGCCTTCGTGATGTCACGGAGTTGACATTTGGGGGCACTCGGGAGTCGCTGCTTAGCGCAGCGGATGGGGCAACTAGTGGACTGTAACGTTTAAACATTTAGTGTTAGATTGATGGGTATGATGATACATCCCATCAGATTGAAGAAGACCGAACGCGCAGAACTCGCGCGGCGGGCGCGTAGCCGTAAGGGTCGGGCGGACGACGCCCGTGTTGCGCGAGTCCTTCTCCTGCTCGCAGAGGGAGAAACCTACCGGATGATTGCCGAGAAAGTCGGATGCTCCGAACCTTTCATCAGCAAGTGGAAGAAACGGTTTCTGGAAGAGGGGCTCGCGGGACTTTACGCCCGACATCAAGGACGACCGGTCTCGGTTCTGACGCCTCGGATGGAAGCCAGGATTCTCGATTGGACGCGCAAGAAACCCACCGATGGTACGACGCATTGGAGCACGCGACGGCTGGCCACGAAGCTCGGTGTCCACCACATGATGATCGCCCGGGTCTGGAAGAAGCACGGGATTCAGCCTCACCGCATGGAACGTTACATGGCATCCAACGATCCCGATTTCGAGAGTAAGGCCGCCGACATCATCGGCCTCTATCTGAAACCGCCCCAGCACGCGGCTGTCTTCTGTTTGGATGAGAAGACCGCCATTCAAGCACTGGATCGCAAAGACCCGATCCTTCCCCTGTCTCCCGGTCGGGCTGAGCGTCACGGATTCGAGTATGTTCGTCATGGGACGCTTTCTCTCTTTGCTGCTCTGGATACAAAAACCGGCAAAGTTCACGGTAAGACCGCTACGCGCCACACGAGCCAGGAGTTCATTGCCTTTCTGAGTGACCTACTCTCGAAACAACCCGTCGGTCAGGAGGTCCACATCATCCTCGACAACTACTCCACTCACAAGACACGGGCTGTTCAGCAATTCCTCGACGAACGACCAAACGTTCATCTCCACTTCACCCCTACCTATTCTTCCTGGCTCAACCAGGTAGAACTGTGGTTCTCAAAGATCGAACGCGACCTGATTTACCGGGGGATCTTCACTTCCGTGACCGACCTCTCTCGCCGCATCATGAAGTACATCAAACACCACAACAAAGACCCACGACCAATCAAATGGCTGTATGATCAACCCGCGCGAAGAATCAATGTCGCTTAACATTCAACTGTTACGGTCCACTAGGAGTCTTATGGTCGTTCTGATTCCTTCGCCGGTGTGTGGGAGCGGTTTCACCCCCAGCGCAACGGTTTCACCATCCGGTGATACTACGAAACCCTCGATGCTCTCTATACCCTCGGTAAGCCGTTCTGCATCACCGCCCTCGACTGGCAAACGCCACAAGTGAGCCGATCGCGGGGCCTCCTGCGTCAAGTAGCTATTGTCACCCACTTCAAACGACTTGTTGTGACGTTCCTCGCCTTCCAGCTCTTCGGCGGAGTCACGGCTAGTGTATAGGAAGTACGTTCCGTCAGCTGACCACTCGAAACTGCCTACGCCTTCCTCGGCGTTTGTGGCTTGTCTTGCTTCGCCGCCAGTCATCGGCAGTAAGAACACCTGACGTCCTTCCCCATCTTCGGCGTTATCGATGAATGCGAGGCGATTGCCTGACGGCGACCAGCGCGGCTGACTCACATGTGGTCGATGTGGTGTGAGCTCACGCTGTTCTCCGGTCGCGACGTCTACGAGCACCAGGGTGCGATCGAATCGATTGTCCTCGTAGTTCGGAGTGGTGGTCACCACGACCGCGAAATTGCCATCTGGAGATAGGACCAGGCCCGAGAGGCTGACCTCCAAACGTAGATCGTCAATCTCGAGGGTGCCCCGTTGCGCACTGATCGTTGGCGGTAAGGTGAGTGATGCAAAAATCGTGACTAGAATCATTCGAACCGTAAAACGAGGGGAATTCATGCCCTGCTCCCGTGTACGAGAAAAAGCGACAGGCAAGTGTGCTATCGAACACCACAGAAGGCAAGGCCTGAGCGACCGTCGCCAATGGCCTCGACAGCGCCGCTCCGTCCGCACATAATCCAGGCTGCACAAACACCACTCTTACCCATTCGTTCCTGCGCCAACACAGGGTACGATGGGAGGAATGGAAGAAACAGAGAAAGGCAAACAACAGATGGAACAAATCCAGGCCGCACAAATCATGGCACAAGGTTTCGTGTGAAGCGAGTCGGTGCTCCTGGCCGTGTGTCAGGAATTCGACATGGAACATGAGTTCGTCTCACAAGGCATTGCCAGTATGTTCGCCGGGGGCTTAGGCAATACGGGCTCGGTCTGCGGTGCGGTAATCGGTGCCGCCATGGCCATCGGCCTGAAGATTGGGCGAGCCGACACGATGGAAGGGGCCCTCAACAAGCTGGAGCTGGCCAAGGAGTTCCGGCGTCGGTTCGAAGAGCAGGTCGGGACAATATCATGCCGCGAGCTGACCGGCGCGGACCTGACTACTCCCGAGGGAATCGAGCAGTACATGAACTCCGACACGCCAGGTATGGTATGCGTTGCGGCAGTCAACACGGCGCATCGGCTGGCCGTAGAGCTACTGAAAGAAACCTGAGATTAGGTTTACGTTGCCTCTGGAAACATTCATTCACCGACGGCATACTAGGCGGCGGGCAGGGCAACCCCCT
>CAYTDU010000314.1:0-6470 GCA_964436395.1 uncultured Gemmatimonadaceae bacterium
TATCAAGATGTATTGATATTGCTGACATCCTATTCATATTTAATGTTTGTAGGTATGTGAAGGATGCTCAAGGCTGAGATTCATCATTGCCGGGCGACGGGTCTCTCGCATGCAGCCACGAACGCTATTGGACGCTGAGTTTGGGAGTCGAAGATGGCAACTTTTCCGCGAACTGAAGCTGACCTTATCGAACTTGTGAAGAGGATGGCGTCTGGATTGGACGAACACCGTGCATCCTTCCCAAATCCTCCAGTGAGTTCGTCAGAAATTCAGGCTGCATATGATGAATTTTTGGGTGTGAGTCGTGACGCTCACGCGGCAGCGGCGGCCGCAAAGAAGAGGTTCGCTGAAAAGGAAGCTCTTCTGCAGAAGCTGAAAGACATGATGAGAGCCAACGTACGTTACGCTGAGGGGCAGACGAGGCGCGATCCTGAGATGCTCACGCTGATCGGCTGGGGTGCGCGAAAACGGAAAGGCAGACCCAGGGCGCCGGGACCGGTTTCGGGCCTGGAGATTATGGAGGAAGGTGCCGATTGGGTTGTTCTCAAATGGAAGAAACCGAGGGATGGGGGTGCCGTTGGTGCATACAAGGTGCGGATGAGGGTTTCAAACGGTGACTGGGAACTCGTTGAGTCAACGGCCAACACCGAAGTACGGCTGGCGAACGTCGAACGTGGAGTGACGCTGTCATTCGTTGTCATCGCAATCAACAAGGTTGGTGAGAGTATCGAATCCAGTGCCGTATCTACAGTTCTAGCAGATCGCAGCTCAGCTGTTCCGTGGGTGCCTCCTCGCACTGTAGTCCGCGAGCAGGTTTAGAGATCCAACTCAGGAGTGCATTGAAATCACGTGTTGGCATCCGACACCTGTGCTACCTCGGCGGTGCCCATTCCAGCACTTCGTTAGGGCATGCATCGATACACTTCGCGCACGACCAGCAATCAGGGAGGAAAAACCTACCATCATCGGCGTTGATGGCTGCCATGGCTCCTGTGGGGCAGGCATCCTCGCATTCAGAACAATCCACGCAGACTTCCGGGTCTACTCTGCGTATCCTGTAATAGGCGACTCTCTCAGACAACCACGCCCAGAGACCGAAGGGACAGATTGTGTGGCAAAATGGCCGGAATACGACTACGCTCGCAACTACAAATATGGGAATCAAGAAGAGGGTGAAGACCGCTAGCTCGTGGGGATCGAAGATCTTGAAGAGGTTGAGGTGGTGGTACAGTATGGAGCCGGGGCCGCCTTGGTTTAGGTTGAGGATCCCGAATAGCAGCAAGAAGAAGAGTGTGTATATGGTGAGGCGGATGGAGATGGACGCCGCAAACGGGAACTTGTGGGTCTTCTTGAATTTCTGAAATAACGGAATGTTGTACATACTCTCCTGCAACGCACCCAACGGACAGCCCCAGCTGCAGAGCATCCGCGAGCCGAGAATTGAGAGCAGGGTGAAAACAACGAAACCCGCAACCACCAAGACGAACGGGTTTCCGGGTATACCGTTGATCAGCTTGTGCAGGCGAACGACGGCTTCCATGGGGTTGGGCGCCGATCCGAGAACGACCCCAAAGAGCACGAAGGTGACAATCAGCCACATCGTCCGGGTTCTGGCGAGCCGTTTCTGGCGGACCAAGAGCCATCCGGCGCCGGCAACCCAGATTCCCAATAGGACGTAGCGTAAAAGGTCTTTTGCAGGAATTCCTTCGGACCAGGTCTGCAGAATCGCTGTTCGGATGTCGTTGTGATTGATCTCGAGTTCACTCAATGGCTTGTGCACACTTCGAAACGTCGTGAGGAAATCGCTGCGGTTTTCGGTCGGCAGGAGTGGTACAAGAACGTCGAGTGGCACATCGTTGCGTTCCGATATGTGTCGCAGCGACATACCATCCCTGACCAAAACCACCTGATCTTCCTCGAACGGTGGATACTGGATGAGGGTCGTTAGGGCAAGAACAGCAAATACGCAGAGCAGCGCTACAACTATGTATCGTTTCATTTCGTCCTAATTCTTCAAAGCCCAACAGCACGCCGTCGGCAGGATTGCGTATCCAATACAAGTTAGCACACTGTACAATTGGGATCCGGGATAGCTACCGCCGATCTGCACTCTGCTCTCTGCACTCCGCATTCGTAGTCCCGACCTTCAACAATCTCAGTCCCCCGATCGTACATTGCAGTAGACGGCAGTACCCATCCAATACTTGCGGCTGAGCGTGTGAACTATCAGAAAGGCACTCACCATGTCTCGACGAAACGTCGTTCTCGTTTTAGTGGCGTTGACCTTTATTGCCGAAGGCCTACATGCCCAACTCACCACACCTCTCGATTCGGCGGCAATGGCCGCATTCAGATGGCGCTCGATCGGTCCGGCCAACATGGGCGGCCGCGTGACCGACGTTGAGGGTTTACCCAGTCCATCCAAGACCTTCTATGTCGCGGGCGCAAGCAGCGGCATCTGGAAGACCACCAACAACGGTACATCGTTCAAACAGATCTGGACGGCTGAACGCATCGTGTCGATGGGTGACCTCGCAATCGCGCCCAGCGATCCGAATCAGATCTGGGCCGGCACGGGCGAGGAGGATTCGCGTAACTCGATCTCACCAGGTGGTGGGATCTTCAAGTCTACAGATGCAGGCGAGACGTGGGAACTGAAAGGCCTCGTCGAGACCCAGGTCATCGGCCGCATAGTCGTTCACCCGACGAACCCCGACATCGTGTATGTGGCGGCGTTGGGTCACATCTGGGATTCAAACCCCGAACGTGGCCTCTACCGGACGACGGACGGCGGCGACACATGGGAGCTTGTGAAGTTCATCAGCGACGAAGCCGGATTCGTTGACGTCGCGATGCACCCCGACGATCCGAACACCCTCTTCGCTGCGAGCTGGGAGCGTGTACGAGGCCCTTGGTTCTTGCAGAGTGGCGGTCCAGGCAGTGCACTCTGGAAGAGCACCGATGGTGGCGATTCGTGGACCGAGGTCACCGGTGGCGATTTCCCTTCCACGATGAAGGGCCGCATCGGAATCGCTATCAGCCAGAGCAACCCCGACATCATGTACACGATGGTCGAGGCCGAGGAGGAAACGGACGGCTCGGGAGGAAGTGGGCTTTATCGCTCCGAGGATGGCGGCTTGACTTGGGAGAAGAGGAATGACGCAAACACGCGGCCGTTCTACTACTCCGAGGTGACTGTCGATCCCATGGACCCGGACCGGGTCTATTTCTCGTCTGTGCCGCTGCTCTTTTCAGATGACGGCGGGAAAACCACCGGATCTACTGCCGTTGGAGTTCACACCGACGATCACGCCCTGTGGATCGACCCAAACGATCCCGAACGCATGGTGAACGGCAACGACGGTGGCGTCGCTATCACTTACGACAAGGGCGGAAACTGGCACTACCTGAATTACATGGCCATGGGTCAGTTCTACGATGTGAGTTACAACATGGAAGTACCGTACCGTGTGTGCGGCGGCCTTCAGGACAACTACACGTGGTGCGCACCTAGTCGCGTCCCGGAGGACGAGTTGGGCAAGTACCACTGGTTTACCGTCGGTGGAGGCGACGGCTTCTACTCGGCTCAGGATCCGGAAGATCCCAACATCGTGTGGTCTGAATCACAGGGTGGCAATATGCGACGGGGCAATCTGGGGAGCGGTGAGAGCAATTCACTCGAAAAGCCTGACTGGCGTGAAAAGTGGCTGCCCTACCAGGATTCAATCGTGCTGCTTCTGGACGAAGGTGTGCCCGAGAACGATCGTCGCATTCGCTCTCTGAGGGAACGTGCCTCAGCCGACTCCGCAGCTAGCGACATGCGTTGGAACTGGAACACACCGTTCTTCCAGTCAATCCACAACCGCAGTTGGTTCTACGCCGGTGGCAACATGGTGGTGAAGAGCACGGAATGGGGCGATGGTTTGACGCCCATCTCGCCGGACCTGAGCTACAATGACATGGAGAAAGTAAAGGTCAGCACTGAGACCACGGGGGGAATCACGGTCGACGCGACTGGAGCAGAAACCTACGGAACGATCGTGGCGCTGGCAGAATCGCCCATTCAGCAAGGCATGCTCTTCGCGGGCACCGACGACGGACGCGTCTGGATCACGCGCGACGACGGCGGCGACTGGACGGAGCTGACCGCCAACTTCTCGGGCGTCCCAGAGCAGACCTACGTCACGCGCATCGAGCCGTCCAACCACGATGTCGATCGATTCTACGTGACGTTCGACGGTCACCGCACCAACGACTTCACACCGTACGTCTACGTGACGGAGGATGGTGGTCAGACATTCAGGTCGATCGTGTCAAACCTTCCGAACGGCTCTGCCGACTTCGTGCACGTGATAACGGAGGACCCCCGCAACGAGAACCTGCTGTTTGTGGGTACGGACGTCGGCGCCTACGTATCGACCGATCGCGGCGGATCGTGGCAGCGGTTCATGATTGGTCTGCCAACGGTCCCGGTGCACGATCTCGAGATCCACCCGCGCGACCGAGAGCTAGTCGCGGCCACGCACGGACGCTCGATCTGGATCGTGGACATAGCCCCGCTTCAGGACCTCACAGATCAGGTGATCGCGGACGGGGCAGCACTCTTCGAGCCCAAGCCCGCTTACCAGTTCGGCTATCCGCCTCGCGGTGGAGAGTTCTACGCGCAGGCGTTTTTCCAGCGGCCAACCCCGGGAGCGGAAGCCGAGATCAGCTATTACATCGGTGAAGAAGTTGCAGCAGCATTGCAGGAGGAATTCGAGGCTAACAGACCGCAACGTGGGCCGCAGGCTGGCGCTCGGCCTGCGCCAGGTCAGCCGCCTGCTCGTGGCCAGAGGCCGGCAGCGGCACCGCAAGGAGGCCCAGGCGCCCCGGCCGGACCGCAGGCTGGAACACGCGGTCCTCAGGTCGAGATCGTCTTGACCAACGCCGCTGGTGACACGATCAACACCCTGCAGGGCCCAGCTGGTGCGGGAATTCACAAAGTCGAGTGGAATTTCAGAGGGCCTCGTCCCGAATCCGAGGAGCCCGGTCCGTACGAGCAGCGGGAGCGAGAACGTATTGCCGCTCGTGCGAGGGTTGTGGCGGACTCGGTGATAGAAGCCGGATGGGACGAACAGATGGTAAACCGGATGGTCAGGTCGTTCACGGGCGAGTCCGATACGGAATCGCTCATGCGGATGTTCGGCGGCGGTGGTGCCGAAGGTAGGAATCCTGAGGAGTTCCAGGAACGACCGGCGGAGCAAACGGGTAGCGGCCGTCAGCGAGGGAGCTTCGGCCAGATGCGGGAGTTTGGCGAGTTGATCATGCCAGGCCAGAGCATGCGCTCAATGATGCGGAGGTTCAGAAGAGGTGGCGGTCAGGGAGGAATAGTGGATCCCGGCCGGTATACCGTGACCCTCAAAGCAGGCGATCAGACCTTTACGCAGCAGGTGCGTGTGCAGCGGGTGGCGCCGTTTAGTGGGGGGAGTTCGGGGTTCTGATAGGATGAGAAGCGGGAGATGCGGTAGCAACGGGAGAGGAGGGAGGGGGGACACCGCATGGGTAGTTGCGGTGCAGGAAATGAGAGAGCCGACTAGATGGATTCCTCGGCTCTTTTGTTTTTGAGTGTTGGCCGCGGAAAAACGCGCAGAAACGCGGACGTCTGTTGGGGTTGGGCGAAACAACCTAATCTCGCCGTTATCCGCGTTTCCCCTCGTCAATCTCCGGCTGGCAACAGCTATAGCACGGTGCAGACAAGTGATTGGAGAATGGCGATAGTAGACCGACGGTGACTCGATAGGCGTCAGTATCGATTGGTTGTCCGGGTCGCCAGTCTGCAATCTGAAATCTGTACTCTACACTCTGCACTCCTCACCCTGGCATCCCTCCTGGGCCACCCAGGTTTTGCTCAATTACATCGATCGGCGCGAATAGGAGACATGGCAGGTGAGTCTCTTTGCCGGACAGCAGTGCGGGCATAAAAAGCACCTCGTTTGCTGTGTTTCCTTTTGCGGTCAGCAACAACAGCGTAATGCCCACATAACCAACGGCCGCGACTCGCCCGGGCTGGCCGCCCAACACGAACAAAGCAATCAGTGGTGTTGCCACCAGCAAAGCACCGAGCCAGCGGTTCATGGTAGGCCGGTATCTGATGATGGAAATGTGGACGAGCAAATAGAAAACCAGTAGGCCGCCGAAAACCCACAGCACATTGAGATTGAAGTCTGTCGCCTCGGCGCTCATCACCGTGTACGCCATCCAACACAACAACCCACCCAACATCGCACGCAGCGAACGGGCAATTACGCCAGTCTTGGGCTGACGGGTTTCGTTATCGCTCATTCAAGATGACCCCTCAGTTGTCTGCGGCCGCCGATATCGTCTCGTCGATGTGTCCATTATGAAGTAAAGTCAGCCGCTACACTAGGTCTCTTAGCCCTAATCCGAAAATAATTTATGCAGCGAGTCGTTGCGCGATGCGTTCGTAGAGT
>CAYTDU010000315.1:0-6462 GCA_964436395.1 uncultured Gemmatimonadaceae bacterium
TGCTCTACCCGTCCCACTATCGGGAACAACGCTACAAGGACGATCCCTACCTTGTTGTCCAAGAGGCGTTGGTAAGCGGGAAGAGCAGGGTGGCTGCTCCATTTCGTCCTTACCTGCAGGCGTTTGACCAAGCGATCCCACCCGGCTTCACCCTCGAGGCCTACATCCGAGCCCAGATTCAAGCAGCGCAAGTTGCAGGGGCCAATGGATACCTGTTCTGGAACCCGAGCTGCAATTACGAGGCCCTGTACAAAGCACTCGATTGATGTCCTTTATCCCCCCGTTCGTTTTGGATACCATCGCACCGGCGTGAAGCCATTCCGCGAGTGAGGGCTTTGTGGATTGCGTTGTGAATGGCACACGTTGGTGATTGTTGTGCATGCTCGTAAGGGAAAGCAATGATTGACGTTCTTGCCTGCGCGCGTTTTGTCTGCGATCGGAGCACTCACGTCGCAGTAGACAAAAGGGAAATACATCGCCTTGCAGACAAACTCCTTTCGCTGCCCGTCCCTTCCTGGGATTATGTACATCACTACTACGACGGCTCGGAGAAGACGGTGGCCTACCTTCTCTTGGTAGACGCGCTCAACTTCTGCTTTTTCCCGGAGCCGCGCTGGGTTGTTATCGTCGACGGGGAAAAACTGCAGGGGTACTTCGCCCTTACCTCGGTCTTAAAGGAAGCCTTCCGCTGCGGGTGCCCGATCGATGATTTTCACTATCTGGCACAGATAGACGTGCAAGACGTCCGTACGCTTCTGCGCGGAGCGGTCGGAACAGGGGAAATCCCTGTGTTTGACGAACGGGTACGCATTCTGCGCGAGATCGGTCAGCAGGTCGTCGCGCTGTACCAGGGCGACCCTTCTCGACTGGTGAAGGAGTCCTGTGGGGGCGCGCAGCGGCTCGTAGAGCTGCTGGTACGTGGCTGTCCCTCTTTTCGCGATGAGGTAAGCTACGCCGGCGAACGAGTTGCTTTCTACAAGCGTGCACAGATCTTCGTGTGCGATCTGTTCGGCAGTTTTCAGGGGCACTCTTACGGCTCGTTTCGGGATATCGATCGGCTCACTGCTTTTGCCGATTACAAACTCCCGCAGCTGCTACGTGCCGAGCGCGTACTTCAGTACTGTGAGGAATTGAAGGGTCGTATTGATCGGATGGAATGGATCGATGCCGGTTCCGCCGAGGAAGTCGAGATTCGCGCTGCGACGATCGTCGCGGTGGAGGAACTTCGTCAGCGATTGAAGCGGCGTGGGCGGAACCTGTTTGCTTTTGAAGTCGATTGGCTCTTGTGGCACATCGCGCAGAGTGCGAAGATGCCGCCACATCACCGCACGCTCACCACCTTCTACTGATGTTTATAAAATGCTGCAAAGACACTCGCTCCCTTG
The DNA here is from genome assembly GCA_964436395.1 of uncultured Gemmatimonadaceae bacterium. GTDB lineage: Bacteria > Gemmatimonadota > Gemmatimonadetes > Gemmatimonadales > GWC2-71-9 > JBDGYW01. The sequence goes on from CAYTDU010000315.1 coordinate 1,386, forward strand.
CACGGACGGGACGACTGGAGACGGCCCACGGTACCTTCGACACTCCTTCGTTTGTCGCTGTGGCCACCCGGGGGACGGTGAAGGCGGTTGAGCCAAAAGCACTAGGAGAGATCGGTGTGCAGGTCGTGATTTCCAACGCCTATCACCTGCACCTGCGTCCCGGAGAGGACCTGATTGCCGGCTTGAACGGTCTGCACCACTTCGCCGGCTGGAACGGCCCGATGATGACGGACTCCGGTGGGTTTCAGGTATTCAGCCTGGGAGCGGGCAAGGTTCATGGTGTCGGCAAGGTGGCCTCGATCTTCCCCGATGAGGAATGTGGCGGAAACAAACCGCAACTGAAACCGCAAGGAAAGCCGCTTGTCAAGCTGAGCGAACAGGGAGCAACCTTCCGCTCGATCATCGACGGTTCAGAGCACTTCTTTTCGCCGGAGAACGTGATCGCGCTGCAGAGAAAGCTGGGCGCTGACATCATCCTTGTCCTCGATGAATGCACTTCGCCGCTACACGACTACGACTATACAAAGAATGCGATGGAGCGGACGCACCGCTGGGCGAACCGCGCGTTGTTAGCGTTTGAGCAGACCAGCAGCGACATATTTTCCAACCCTCGGCAGCTTCTTTACGGCATTGTTCAGGGAGGTGCGTACGAGCAACTCCGCTGTGAAAGCGCTCGGATCATCGGGAGTCTGCCCTTCGATGGCTTTGCCATCGGGGGATCGCTCGGCCGCTCCAAGGAAGACATGCACAGCGTACTCGACTGGACGATTCCCCAGCTGCCCGAGGAGAAGGGGCGCCACCTGCTCGGGATAGGACAGATCGAGGACATCTTCGCTGCGGTAAAGCGGGGAATCGACACCTTCGATTGTGCGGCTCCCACACGTATCGCCCGTAACGGCACGGTCTTCGTGAAGGGAGCGCCTCGGCATCGGATCAATCTGCGCAACGCCCGCTTCCGCGACGATTCCCGTCCAGTCGACGAGGCGTGCGACTGCCTCACCTGCCGTCATCACTCCCGTGCTTACCTGCGCCACCTGCATCTGGCAGGCGAACTCTCCTATTATCGGCTGGCGACCATTCACAACCTGCGATTCCTCGTCTGCCTCATGCGCGATATCCGGGGAGCAATCGCCGAAGGAAACCTGCAAGAATTGGAACACGAGTGGCTCGACGAGCAGTAGGCAAATCTATCTTGCACCGCACCCGGGACCAAGGCCTGATTGCGTTAGCGTTAGAACGGGAGCAGGCTGCGCAGCCTACTTGCTAGTCCCCCAAGATTGAGCCTGGAAAAGTCGATCGTGAGCGAGACGCGGTGGCTTGCCGGCAAGACGGGGTGACTGACAAAAGCATAGTCAATCACGAAGCCTTCGACATTGACTCCCAGCCCAGCTGTAAGGGACGTTGCGCCCGGTTCGGTCAGCATCCCGACGCGCACCGCAAGCATCTGAGTCGGGCTGTACTCCGCACCAAAATGGAAACTTCCCCCAAGCTCGATGTCGACAGTGACGAGGACCATCCGTGCAAGCCGTGACGAAAACCCAAGGCGCAGATCCATCCGCAGCGACTCCCTATAGTCATCGTAGTTCAGTGCACCGATGATGTTTGTCGCGGTCGCGCCGAACCCTACATCGCTGATGACTACTGGCCCCAGCCTGATGTCGGGAAATCCCATGCGATAGGCAAGGTCAAGACCGACCCCCGTGCCGTTCGTGTTGCCATTGGCGACCGATAGGTACTTGAAGCGGCCACCAATACGGAAATCGATCGGAAGAGCAGGGATAAACGGAAACTGCTTCGGATCCACGCCGAAGCCCAACAGAACCGCAGTGCTTCCGTACGAAAGGGCGTCGGTTGAAGTACCGTCGGCGTCGTAACCTGGAATGTTGCCGGAGTTGAGCATCAAGAAGCCCACGCCCCAATTGCGCGAGGCGAGTCCCAACGCACTGTAGCCGGCCAAACCGAGGTGCGAGGTGTAGGAGGACGTGAAGCCGATCCCGGCGAGTTCCGCCAAGCCGGCCGAATTGTAGTAAAGCGCCTCAGGCCCGTCGGCCAGGGCCACCGCTGCGCCACCGACTCCGAGTGCCCGCACCCCTGGTTCGATGTCGAGAATCGAGATGGCCGTTTGCCCGGCGGCCAACGCCCCCGATAATCCCACCGCAAGGAGGGCAATGCTCAGCAGTAAGAACGATCTTTTCACGATAGGGTTCCCTCCCTTATCTGTCGATTAGAAGCTTGAAGATCTGTGACTTGATCGCTGCTCCGGCGGCGTTCTGCGCGGTGATCACACAGAAGTAGAGACCGTTTGCCACGGCACCCCCGACGTCCGCTGTGAGGTCCCACACGTACGTCGTCTGCGTCGCAGGAAGGTCCACCTGGCGGACCAGACGTCCGACCAGGTCAAAGATCCGAAGCACCGGATTGGTCGTCCCAGCCGGAAGACTGTACGCGAACGTGGCCTGGGTAGAGGCCGGATTGGGATAGCCATAGACGACGACGTCCGTCGGCGCGGTCACTGTGATCGTGGCGCTAGCCGATTGTACGCTGTCAGCGCCGTCGTTATCGGTCACGATCAGGCTGACGGTGAAGGCGCCGGCGGCCATGAACGCATGGGTGGGGTTCTCGACCGCGCTGGTTCCGCCGTCACCGAATTCCCACGCCCACCCCGTTACCGTGCCGTCGTTATCGGTCGAGTCATCGGTGAACTGAAGTGCCTCGCCGACACTCGATGTGGTCTTGTTAACATCGAATGCAGCCACCGGCGGATCATTGTCAGCCGGTGGTGCGGCGGGTGGTCCTTCCACAGTGATCGTCTTCGTAACCGTACCGGACACTCCCCGAGCGTCGGTGACAGTGAGCGTCACGTCGAATGTGCCTCCGTTCGGATAGCTGTGCGTGGGATTCGGATCGGTGGACGTGGTGCCGTCGTCAAAATCCCACAGGTAGGTGAACGGCTCATCGATCGCGCCGTCTTGATCGGTGACCGTAGAGGTAAACTTGAGCGTGTCCTCGTAGGTGAACTGCTTCGGACGGATCGCTTTGTTGGACAAGGCTTGCGTACCCGCGGTCTGGACAGCGAAGTTGAAATCGACAACCGGGCGGTGGTTGATCTCCAGCGTCCACAGGTTGCCGATCGCCGTTTTCTCGTAGCCGACGGCGGTCTCGGTGTGCAGCACCCGCGTTTCCAGTTGCAGCGTGCGGCCAACCACGATGTTCTCCGGCTCGCCGATCGTCGCGTAGATGTCGAGGAACGCCTCGCTCCCGGAGGCGCCGTTCGTATCGGCTACCACGTTGTTCTGCTGTGTCGGAATCGTCACACCCGCGGTGCGGAATCCGGCGAGATTGGTGGTTTCACCCATCAACAGCGGTGTGTCGTCGGTTTCGCTGTCCCTGCGCATGACCTTGAGCCCGACGACGTCGGGATTCTCCTGGGCCGTGCCGAGGTTCTTCACCACGATCGGGTGAACCGCCACACTATCGGTGTTGCCGTCCAGATCCACCACTCGGATCGTCATCACGATCAACTCTTGTCCGGAGTAGGCAGTGCCACCCTCCGGCGGCGTCACGTTGACGAGGATCTCAAATCCGGCCGCGTACAGAACGATCGTGTCCGCGTAGGTCACCTCGTCGCTCCAGTAGTTCGTTCCGTTCTCCTGGCCCTGCACGCGGACCCGAGGCTTGACGGTGTCGCCATCGGTGGGATTCTGGAACGTGTAGTAGATCTTGAGGGTCAATTCACCGTTGTCTGCAACAAAGGGTTGAACGGTCAACGCGATGTCGATGCCGGTGTTGAAGTTTGCCAGTTGCGCAGCATTGGTGACCTTGAGCAATTGCTGGGTCGGAGAGCGGACCTCGATGCTCGCCAACTGGGCGCCGTCGGCGCTGCCCGTGTTGGTGATTTCTATCCGCAGCAGCTGCACCTGCTGGTTATTCCTGTCGTTGTCTTTGACCACGACGGTCTGTTCCAATGGAGGATCGGCCGGGCTCTTGGTCCCGGAGACGACCGCCGCACTCTCGTCGGTGATCTGCTCGAAGCCCTGGCGGCGGATCGTTTGCACGTTGCCAGCGGTGACACTCTGAGCGTAGTCGGCGCCGTTCTCGGTGACATAAAGCGTGACCTTGGTCTGAATCGTGCGGCCGTCGGTGACGGCGCCCTGAAGGCCAATTTTCATCTCAACAGTGACGGTAACCGTGCTGTTATCCGGAATCTGTACCGGAAGTGGAGTGAATGCATCGTAGTTGAAAACCATCGGGCTTGCGGGTGTCCAAGCAACGAATCCTCCGGTAGTAACGTAGTCTGCACCTCCGATTCTCAACGTTACTTGCACGTGCGAGATGTCGTTGGTGGTAGCGGTTCCCAGGTTCTCCACCTCGACGATGCGGTTGCTGCCGGTCTGGATCCACGTGACATCGTTTCCGTTGCCGTCGTTGTCGGTGAACGTGGCGACCTGGACCTGTCCCTCGTCCAACGGGTTGAAAAATCCGGCCGCGACTGCGGTGTCACTGGTCTGATCGAAGCCGCCGTTACGGATCGTTTCGGTGGACTTGTCGGGGATCCAGGAGCTGGAGTAGGAGACGGTGTTCATCTGGTAGTAGAACTTCACCCGCAGTGCAATCGTTTCTCCGCCGGTGACGGCCCCTCCGATCGTTACGAAGACCTTCAGGTCGTGCGGCGGCGCTGTGCCGGCAGGAATGACGTAACCGCCGAGGTTGATGGTGATTCCTGAACCCAAGCCGCCGATGGCGACCGTATCACCGAGCTTGATTCCTCCATCCCAGATCTCGATCTTGGTGATGTGGCCGCTTCCGGCGGTTCCAAGATTCTGGATCGTCGCTGAGGTTATCGAGATTTGACGTGTGGGATCGCCTGTTACACGAACATGCTGGACGTCAATCCGATCGTTCGGATTGACGTTTCCCCGGTTGATGTTCAGATCCTCAAACCCCGGGGCCGCCAGCGCTGCTGCCGATAGACCTACGCAGATAACCAACCAGGCAAACACAAGGCGTCGCTTGTGCGTGTTAATCATTGCACCCCTCCTCTCCATCCCATCGAAGAAGGAACGTATTTCGCATCATA
>CAYTDU010000316.1:0-6453 GCA_964436395.1 uncultured Gemmatimonadaceae bacterium
CGAACTCAATCTGCACCGTTGATGTTGTCCAAAAGGACCATACGAAGTATGCTGCCTCTGGAGCCGACAATCCAGCAAACTAACTGGACAGCCTCAGCTGCGCACGACATACTTGCCTGGGATTGCGAGCATGTCCCTGCGGGCTTCGAGCTGATTTTTAACTACGAATACGAACCCAAGCGGAATAATAGCCATGGTTAGGGAAAACGAGCATAAAGGGCTGAGCCACCAAACTGCAGAACAGGAAAACCGTGAGTGGATCGAGTCGCTCGAGTACGTGATGCAGACCGATGGCCGCGAGCGGGCGCGAGAGCTGCTTCGAGTCCTACTGCAACATGCATCGAAACGCGGTGTCCCGGCCAACTTCCCCGGAAGCACGCCTTACCTAAACACCATCGCTCATACGGATGAGCCGCCCTATGCGGGCAGCCGAGAAATCGAGCGACGAATTAAGAGTCTGGTTCGCTGGAATGCCATGGCGATGGTCGTGCGCGCGAACCGCGAGCGAGACGGGATCGGAGGGCACATCTCGTCGTATGGCTCCGCGGCGACCCTGTACGAGGTGGCTTTCAATCATTTCCTCCGCGGACCTGACGCGGAAGGGGGAGGCGATATCGTCTACTTCCAGGGTCACGCTGCACCGGGAATGTATGCGCGCGCCTACCTCGAAGGTCGCCTAACTGAGCGGGATCTCGAAAACTTCAGAGCGGAGCTGCATCCAGAAGGCGGGTTGTCTTCCTATCCGCACCCGTGGTTGATGCCCACGTTCTGGCAGTTTCCCACCGTGTCAATGGGCTTGGGGCCGATCTGTGCGATATACCAGGCACGCTTCAACAACTACCTGTGTGACCGCGGCATTCAGGATACGTCTAAACAGCGTGTGTGGGCGTTCCTGGGCGACGGCGAAATGGACGAGCCCGAATCGATGGGTGCGTTGACGCTAGCATCACGCGAACGGCTCGACAATCTAACCTTTGTCATCAACTGCAACTTGCAGCGCCTCGACGGGCCGGTGCGAGGTAATGGTCAGATCATCCAGGAACTAGAGGCGGCGTTCCGGGGTGCTGGGTGGAAGGTGTTCAAGGTGATACTCGGCAGCAATTGGGACGAGTTGCTCGAAGCCGACAAGGGCGGGTATATCGCAAAGCGGATGGCCGAAATAGTCGATGGTGAGGTACAGCGTTATTTCATCTCCGACGGTGCATATGTGCGAGATCACTTTTTCGGCAAGTACCCTGAACTGGCGAAGCTCGTGGAAAACTGGTCGGACGAGCAGATCCGCAATTTGGGACGCGGCGGACACGATCCAGTCAAGGTGTTCGCGGCATTCAAGGCTGCCACCGAACTGAAGGGTCGTCCGACCGTGATCCTCGCGCAGACGATCAAGGGATACGGCATGGGCGAAGCCGGAGAGGGCAGGAACATCACGCACCAGCAAAAGAAGTTGAATGCGGAGGAGCTGAAACACTTCCGCAGCCGGTTCGGCATCCCCATCTCCGACGACGATATCCAGGACGCCCCCTTCTACAAACCCGATGACGAGTCCATCGAGATCAAATACCTGAAAGAACGTCGTCAGGAACTAGGCGGGTTTCTGCCACAGCGACGCGAAAGCAATGATTCGCTTCCCACTCCGGGTGACGACGTTTTTGGAGAGTACCGTGAAGGCTCCGGCGACCGCACCCTGGCGACTACCATGGTCTATGTGGCGATTCTCAGCAAGCTGCTGCGCGACGAGAAGATCGGCAAACACATAGTACCGATCGTGCCAGACGAAGCTCGCACATTCGGAATGGAAGCGCTCTTCCGTCAGGTAGGGATCTACGCACACACGGGTCAGCTGTACGAGCCTGTCGACCGTGACAGCCTGCTCTACTATAAGGAAGCCAAGGACGGTGCTATTCTGGAAGAAGGCATCACCGAAGCGGGCTCGATGTCGTCGTTCATTGCGGCAGGAACATCCTACGCCACGCACGATGTCCCAATGATTCCCTTCTTCAGCTACTACTCGATGTTTGGTTTTCAACGCATCGGGGACCTTGCGTGGGCTGCGGGCGATTCACGGGCCAAGGGATTCATGATGGGCGGTACCGCTGGACGCACCACTCTGGCGGGCGAAGGATTACAGCACAATGACGGCCACAGCCATGTTCTGGCGCTGCCCATCCCGAACTTGAAGGCCTATGACCCTGCCTACGCCTACGAAATGGCCGCTATCATCCGTAACGGCCTCAAACGGATGTACGAGGACCGGGAGACCTTGTTCTACTATATCACGATGATGAACGAGCAGTACAAGATGCCGGCAATGCCGGAGGGGGAAGCCATCGAGGAAGGTATCCTGCGCGGCATTTACAGGGTGCAGACCTCCGAATCGCGTGCACGTAAGAAGAAGGCTCACCTGTTCGGCTCAGGTACGATTCTAAACGAGGCGCGAGAAGCAGCGCGCATCCTCGAGTCGGAGTTCGACGTTGCGGCTGATGTGTGGTCGGTGACTTCATACAAGGAGCTGCTCATGGACTGCACCGATGTGGAGCGGCAAAACATGCGCAATCCCGGCGGCAAGAAGCGCAAGAGCTATCTGGAGCAACAACTGGAAGGCGAAGATGGAGTGTTCGTAGCTGCGACAGACTACATGAAGGTGCTGCCGGCGATGATCGCCAAGTGGATGCCCGACCGATTTGCAATTCTCGGCACCGATGGATACGGCCGAAGCGACCATCGTGCCGAGCTACGCGACTTTTTCGAGGTGGATGCTCGACACATTGCTTTTGCTGCAATTCATGAGCTGGCGGTGGATGACCGCATTCCAAATTCGGTTGTCAAGGAAGCCGCAAAGAAGTTGCGTATCGACCCTGACAAACCAAACCCGGTGACTCAATAACGAGCCTCTTCAACCACGTTGGGAAACGACAATGCTAAAAGAAGTAGCCATTCCCGAAATTGGGGAGAACATACATACCGGCGACATAGCTAAGGTGTTGGTGAAGGTAGGTGACACCGTTAGCGAAGGACAGGGTTTGCTGGAGCTGGAGACCGACAAGGCGGTCGTAGAGATGCCCGCGCCGTTCGACGGAACGGTCAAGGAGGTGAAGGTAAGCGAGGGCGACACGGTGGAGATCGGACAGGTTGTCTTCGAGATCGAGACCGAAGCCGTGGTTGAAGGCGGTCCTGAACAGCCGGAGGAGGCAGAGGAAGACGCTCCGAAAGACGTCGCTGAGGCGGCGCCGCCAACTGTCGAGGCCGCGCCTGAGAAGGAGGTCGGCCCGGCGCCGGATCCGCCCTCGGCAGACGAGATTCCCGATACCGAAACCCCTCCACCTGCCTCACCATCCGTGCGTCGCTTCGCACGTGAGATCGGCGTGAACATCCGAGAGGTGCACGGCTCGGGCCGCCGCGGCCGTATCACGACCGACGACGTTAAGCTTTTCGCTAAGAGTCGCCTATCTGAGCCGCGAGCTGTTATGCCCGGTGCCGCTCAACAACAGCCACTCCCCGACTTCGCAAAGTGGGGCGAAGTCAATCGAGAGAAGTTCAACAAGGTCCGTCGAATCACAGCTAATACGATGGCGGCCGCCTGGGCAACCATTCCTCAAGTCACGCAGTTCGAGAAGGCTGATATTACAGACTTGGAAGAGTTCCGCCAGCGGCATACCAAGCGGGTGGAAAAAGATGGCGGAAAGCTCACCGTCACTGCAATTCTGATTAAGGTCCTGAGCTTGGCACTAGAGTCATATCCGCGTTTCAACTCCAGTATCGACATGGAGAGTTACGAGTACATTGACAAGGATTACCACAATATCGGTATCGCAGCGGCTACAGATCGAGGCTTATTGGTGCCGGTGATGCATAACGTTCAGAATAAGTCGATCACTGAAGTCGCGATCGCTTTGTCACAGCTTGCGAATAAGGCGCGCGATGGCAAGCTGAGCCCTAACGAGATGGAAGGCGCCACAATCACGATCTCCAATCAGGGCCCGATGGGTGGTGAACAGTTTACACCCATCGTCTATCCTCCTCAGGTGGCGATACTGGGAGTCTCAACGTCGCGCATCGAACCGGTCTGGAACGGCAGTGAGTTCGAGCCGCGCACGTTGATGCCGCTTGCGCTTTCTTACGACCACCGTGCAAACGACGGCGCCGATGCGTCGGCCTTCCTGCACTTCGTGTGCGAGTCGCTGCGCAACGCACTCACGCTGTTCTTGTAGCCGTATAAGGATCAGGATCGACGCTTGATACAGCTCAACTCTTTTCCTCGGGAGTACCGGACAGGTGGCAGACAAGAGTAAACGAGAATTGGTAGTAATCGGCGGCGGCCCCGGTGGGTATGCGGCTGCATTTTTCGCGGCAGACAAGGGTATGAAGGTGACTCTCGTCGACCCGGAGGAGAACCCCGGCGGTGTCTGTCTCTACCGCGGCTGCATCCCCTCCAAGGCTCTGCTGCACCTCGCGAAGGTGGTGCACGAAGCCTTCGAGTTGGAGAAGAGCGGAGTCAAGTTCGGCGCGCCGAAGATAGACGCCAAAGAGGTACGTGCCTTCAAAGACAGGGTGGTGAAGCAATTGACCGAAGGTGTGGGGCAGCTCGCGAAAGCGCGAAAGGTCGAACACATTCGCGGCTACGCGAGGTTCCAAACATCCAACAACATAGCGATCAAGGCCGTGGATGGGAGTTCTCGGGAGGTCGAGTTCGAACACGCAATCCTCGCAACTGGGTCAGAGCCCATACACCTGCCGGTATTCGATTGGAAGTCGAAGCGAATCGTTGATTCCACCGGCGCGCTCGACGTCGCCGGACCACCCAGGAACATGCTGGTGGTCGGCGGCGGATATATCGGCCTCGAGCTTGGCAGTGTGTACTCGGCGCTCGGAACCGAGGTGACCGTAGTAGAGATGCTGCCGCAGATTCTTACTGGTGTCGATCGTGACCTGGTGCGGCCGCTCAAGAAGCGGCTGGATGAACTGTTCGCAGGCATCTACACCAACACCAAGGTGACCGAGTCGAAAGTACGGAAAAACGGTGTGCATGTGACCTTGGAGGGTGCCGGAGCGGGTGATGCCCGCAAGCTATACGAACTCGTGCTGGTTGCTGCCGGACGCAAACCCAACACCAGCGGTCTCGGTTTGGAGAACACCAAGATCGAGTTGAACGAAGACGGATTCGTGAAGGTTGATCCTCAACGCCGTACGAGCGATCCGAACATCTATGCAATTGGCGATGTTGCCGGTCAGCCGATGCTCGCGCACAAGGCCTCCCACGAAGGACGTGTTGCCGTGGATGCCATCGGTGGGGCCAAGACGGTCTTCGAACCGCGAGCGATTCCCGCGGTCGTGTTCACCGATCCGGAGGTCGCCTGGACGGGCCTGACCGAAACGGAAGCCAAACAACAGCGTATCGACGTGACCGTCTCTCGCTTTCCCTGGGCGGCGAGCGGCCGTGCTCAGACGTTGGGGGGGGCGGACGGCATGACGAAGTTGATCGTCAGCAAAGAAGATGAACGTGTGCTGGGCGTAGGCATTTGCGGACCGGGCGCGGGCGAACTGATAGCGGAGGGAACTCTGGCTATCGAGATGGACGCGGTCGCCGAAGACCTGGCGTTGACCATACACGCGCACCCAACACTCTCTGAAACGGTGATGGAGGCGGCGGAGGGTTTCTACGGGGCGGCGACACACTACTTCCGCAAGTCACGCAATCGGTGATCTGGAAATAGCTGAAGCTACCGTCACTGTCGTGATGACTACCTAGCGGGTGGCTCGGGTTCGCTCCCAATTCTCTCGAACCGCACCGAGCCAATCAGACGCCCTCTGAGCACTGCGACCGTGGCACGGTACCCGCCTATCTCCACTGCGTCATCGACGCGTGGTAATCGACCTAGCTTGGCCACGATCCATCCGCCAACTGTGTCGGAACTCGAGTCTATTCCTTCTTGCCTCTCGTCGAATTCGTCGTCTATGGGACCGACTATCTCCTCTATCGCGTCTTCGAGGAAAGCCATTCCCACGGCTGTGCCATGTTCGTCCACAACGACCGCGCAGTGTGTCTGGATTCGGGCGAGGTCGAGAATGAACCGCGACAAAGGTTGTGTGTCGGGAACGAAAGGCAGCTCGCGAGCGAGGTCCTTCAGATCTGGTTGCTCACCTGCCAACAGCTGGCCGAGCACGTCACGGGCGTGGATTAGGCCAGTGGTGTGGTCGAGATCGGTAGCACCCAAGGGATAACGCGAATGCCCTGTCTCGCGGACGGTTTGCAGGTTCTCTTTGTCGCTGCGCCCCGTTGAGAGATACGCAACCTCCGTGCGCGGCACCATTATGTGGCGCACCTCGAGATTGGCGAGGCTGAGAATATTCTCCCCGAACATTCTCTGCCTGGTGCTGATATTGCCGGACCTGGCGGAATCGACCAGAATCGCCCGCAACTCCGCGATGTCGTATGCGTTTTGATGCACGTCCGCC
>CAYTDU010000317.1:0-6415 GCA_964436395.1 uncultured Gemmatimonadaceae bacterium
TTGCCCTCATCGAGGGAAAGCCTGCCGACGCCGAGGATAGTTTTCCCACAACGTTAGGAAGCCTTCAAACGTCGGAAGCACTCAGATCCTGGCGGCGGCAACCATCCTCCGCCCCGGAGAAGATCTTCCATTGGGTATTGCAGGCATTGCGGCGGCATTGTCGGTCGACTCAGAAGGTGAGGTGGGCTTGACTTTACGTCGGGCAAGCGGCATCACGACTGCTGCTTGGTTACCCGAAAGGTCGGCATCCTACCGGCCATGCGAGAAAGCGTTCCTTTACGGACGGGAAGCCACGCGTGTGTCAGAGGCGGCCTGCTTTCGTGTGCGCCAAGCATCCTCCTGCGGTTTTCACACCGACCTCTATAGCTCGACGTCGATTACATAGGTTGATGATCCATCCCACCACTGAGCGTGGCGTAGTCTGGACCAAAGAGGGCTCCTAGTACCCGTCTATATCGCCGTGAGCCGTTGCACCAAGGAGGCGAACGCCGCCATCCTGATAGGTCATCTTGATTCCGGCCCAAGCCTGGCCGGGGTCATCCACGACCTCGAGTGGCTGGCCCTGTGCTCGGATCCACGATATCACATCTTCGCCGAACGAGCCCCTCAAGATCCGCTGCGGGATCGAGCCCCACCACCGCGCATACAAGACCTTGGGCAAATCCATCGACGCACTTGGCGATAGACCGTGAGCCAGGATGTTGTAAGTGTTTTGGATGTTGACCGAGTGGAGCCCGTACCCCGCCGAGCCGGCCGCGAGGACGGGCCGGCCGTCTCTGAGCACGATACTGGGACAGATATCGTCGTAGTGGTAGTTACCGGGGCCCTCGATAGCCATCGGGGCCTGCGCGTGTGCGGCGATGTCCGGAATCGAGACTCCATCGACGAAGATCCCCGTATTCCCCCAGGCACCCGTGTTGATCGTGTGCACGCCCGCAGCCACGTTGCCCGCATCATCCACGACCAACTCGGCGGCAGTGTGGTTTGTCTGCCCTCCCGTCGCCGCAACGACTCGCTCCAAGTCATACCATTCTCCAGTGTGGAGCTTGCTCCACGTCACCTGCGCACCGGCCTTGGTCAACCTGTTCGTCTGTGAAAAGTCACTGCCGGGAAAGAAGCTCTCGGCGATCATAGATGCGTTGAGGAAGTTCCGATACATGGGGCCTACGCGGACGATCCTGATGAACTGAAGCAGGTCCTCCGCCGAGTGGATGTAGTGACTGGTAGAATCGAGGTCGGACAATTCGATGAGGTTGAAGGCTTCGATTATCCCCACGCCTCCAGGTGCTGGAAGCCCGATGGAGTAGATGTCGTAGCCGTTGAACGTCGTATGCGTGGCGGGGGCAAGGTTGGCCGTGTATCCCACCATGTCGTCCATTTGGATCCTGCCGCCCTCGCGCTGGATGACACGTACGAACTTCTGCGCCCACTCCCCCTCGTAGATGTATCCCGCACCTTCCGCCGCAACCCTCCGCAGCGTCTCGGCCAGCAGCGGTTGCGTGAACAACTCGCCGGCGCGGAATCGCGTGCCGTCCGGCTGGGTAAAAACGGCAACAGCTTCGGTTTGGCGTGACAGGATGTACCAGTTTTCATCGACTACGTTCACCAGCCAGGCCGGCATCGGAAATCCATTAGCGGCCAATTCAATAGCGGGCTGGAATATCTCGGCGAATGGGAGCCGTCCGAAATTGTCGTGCGCCGCCTGGACCCCGGCGAAGAACCCCGGCACCATTGCCGACCGGCCACTTGCGGATGTTGGGATGGTGAGAGGATTCGTCTCGAGCACCGGCACTCTAAAACCGGCATTCAGCGATTGCACCTGACCTGACCCAGCGTCGTAGTACACCATCGAAAAAACGCCCCCGAAGCTGACAGCCAGGCCTGCCAGGTGAACGATGTGGGTCATACTCGCCGCCAGCACGGCATCCGCGGCATTGCCGCCCTGCCTCAGCATATCCATTCCCGCCGCCGTTGCCATATGCCCGCCCATGCTCAACACCATGGCATTGTCGCTGGTGGAAGCAATGTGATACCGGTTCCAGACTCCACTCCAAGGACCCTCGGGCGGCGGCTCTCCGTAACCGTCATCGCCGACGGGATTCGGGTCGCCACAGCCGAGGCATAACAACGCGAGACAAAGCATCGACCTGCCGATCGACATAACTCAACCCTTCGGTCGGATCGTACGATGATGCCCGATTACCAGCTCACGGGATTTGAATAAGAACGTTTGGCAACTGCTGTTTCTGACACTGTCGTTGCGCTGGGGAAGGTCAGCAGGCTGGTCTACGAACTACTCCGTGTACCGCTCTATGTAAGATAGAATTGTTTTCGCTGTTGCCGGTTTGGCGATCACAGGCCTGTTCCCGATCTTCCTCCCAATCGACTCTACCTCCTCGTCGGACACGATGCCGGTGAGGAAGATTATCGGTACACCGCGCAACTGCTCGTCGTTCTCCATCCGGGCAGCAATCTCGCCGCCATCCATGTCGGGCATGGTAACGTCGAGCAGCATGAGGTGCGGCTGAAATTCACGCGCGGTGCTGAGCGCCTCCTGCGATTGGTTGGCCGTTCTCACATCATATCGACCGGTTCCCTCGAGGTAGGTTTGCAGCATATCGGTGATCCCGGTCTCGTCATCTACGATGAGGATTCGCTTCTTGTCGTCCATCGTGCGTGTCCTTGGGGAAGGGACGGCATGATACATCTCGTATAATGTATGCCTCTAGCCGATTTCATGAACAGCGGTGCCACCCTCGGCACCCACGCCGCTTCAGTTGACCAACTCTCGCTCAATGGCCGCTTCCGGATAACTCAAGAGCCGTCCGAATTTGCGCGCTATCTCGGTGCGAGCCTCACCCTCGTATTCCCCCGCGTCGATGAGCCGCTGCTTCTCGGCTTTCAGGTCCAGGTACTCCTGGTAGGTGGAGTCGTGGCAGATGAGGAGGACATCTCTGCCGTCCGTGAGTTCGGCCGAGAACAGGTCGGTTACCAGGAAGTCGGATTCCCTGAAAACCGGCACGTTGTATCTGGCGGCCGCTTCTTCCCCATACTCCATAAACTCATCCATCTCGTCGGCAGGTAGAGTTGCGCTCAGCGCCAATCGCTTCACCCCGTAGTCGACCATCTCGGCCATGGCGGTGATCGCACCCATGTGCCAAGATCGCTGATCGAGAGTCCATTCTTGTGATCCTGACTCCGGCGCGGATCCTTCTCCTCCACAGGCGAGCGCTGACAACACAACTACCACTATGCCCAATGAAATCCTGCTAGCCATCATCTCTATCTCCTCATCGGTACGAATATGCGGTTGCCAGCGGCACACCGCTCTCAATTCTTCGGCGCACTTCGATCTCTTCCTGGACGAGTTCCCGCGCGAATCCGGCCACATCGGTCAGCGCTTCTTTCGGAATCACCAATACCCCGTCCACATCAGCGGCGACGAAGTCACCTGGACGAACCATGACGCCGCCGCATTGAACATCGACATTGGCTCCCACCGGCCGAATGACGTTACCAGGCCCGTGGAGCACCGTTCCTCGTGCAAAGACCGGGATGTTCAGTTCTTCCGTGCCCGTTATGTCACGGCACCCACCGTCGGTGACGACTCCGACCATTCCATTGCGAGCACAGGCCATCACAATGAGTTCTCCAAACATGCTATAGAGTCGTCCGATTCCGCTCGCAACCACCCATATCGAACCTTCCGGGGCTTCATCGAGTGGCTGAAAGACAAACCGGGTAACAGCATCCGGCTCGTATCCGGCATGTGCCGTCTCCCACTTGGTCGTCACCGCTGGGCCAATGATCGGCTGCCCGTTCCTCGTAACGGGCTTGATGTCCGTCGACATCACCTGCTTTCTTGGGTCGTACCCTGCCCTGCCCAACGCGTCGGTGAGTATGCTGGCAGGAACCCCGTGGAGTGATCTCAATGGATCGTCTTGTTGAGAAGCCGCCGAAGTCAGCGGAGCGCCACTCCCCACCGCGAGTGCGGCTCCCGCTTTCAGAAGGGATCGTCTGGTAATCCGATTATCGCGTTCGCTCATTGCAAATCTCCACAACCATGTCGATTCCAATTGGAGTGCAAACGGGGAGGGAGTACACGCCGACCGATCTCCGAGAGTGCTTCCCCGGATTGCCGAAGATGCCTATCGGAAGAACCGGGAGCGCAATCACTCTGAGACGTGCCAATGCGTTATCCTTGTACCGGGTAGCATGTGCCTGTGTTTTAGGATCCGGTCGGTGCTGAAATTAACCATTTGACTGACCTCGAGGAGAACCCCATGGCCATCTCTCGACGCGGCTTCTTGACGACTTCCGCGGCAGCCGCCGCAGCTGTCCCTTTCCTGCGGCCACTCGACGTCGACACTTGTGGGTCGTTTGTTCAGCAGGGGATCGACTACGCAATGGGTTTTCCTCCTGGTTCGATTCGCCTGAATCGAAACGAAAACCCACTTGGCCCATCACCTAGAGCAGTCGAAGCTGCTTGCGAGGGTGTCCGTGTTTCCAGCCGATACGCCGATTCCGTTTTGCTGCGCCCGATGCTTGCCGAGCATCTGGACATCGACGAGGATTGGATCCTGGTGGGGACGGGTTCCGGAGAGCTTCTCAAACTCGCCCCGTTAGTGTACGTGAGAAACGGTGGGAACGTCGTCTCGACTCTGGAGACCTTCCGCAGCACACCTGACTTCGCAACGGTGCTGGGCGCTGACATCAAATGGGTGCGGCTTCACGACGATGGAAGTTATGATGTTGATGGTCTCCTGAATGCCGTGGACGGGAGCACCAAGCTGTTTTATCTAGTTCAACCGAACAATCCCACTGGCTCGGAACTCGGCTACACCGACTTGGTGAGGATTGCCGATGCCCTTCCTCGAGACGTGCTCTTCCTCATAGACGAGGCATACATCCACTTCTGCTCCGAAGGCAGGACTGGTCTCGATCTCCTGAAGGCCGGCTACGAGAACGTGTTGGTTACCCGCACCTTCTCCAAGGCGTATGCGCTTGCAGGCTTGCGCTGTGGTTTCGGCGTCGGCCATCCCGACGTCATGCGGAAACTCGCAGCATTCGGTTGCGGACCCACCAGCACCAACATGGCGGGATATGGAGCAGCTGCCGCCTCACTTCAAGACAATGAACACGTCCTACGGTCGCGGGAATACGTACGGAATTCGCGTGCATTTTTCGAGGACCAGTTCAGACAGTTGGGGCTCAACTACTTGTCCGGCCCCACAACGTTCATTCTCGTAGAGGTGGGCGAGAGAGCAGGCGCCATCCGCCAGGCACTGCTGGATCGGAAGATCTACATCCGTAGCGGTGACGAATGGGGATTACCTGGTCACTTGCGGATTTCGTATGGTTTGGAGGAAGAGCACCGCGCGTTCTTTGCGTCGTTCGGAGAGCTTCTGGGCTGAGCGTCTGCGTTTTTGCGTTACAGCAGCACCTGAGGAAAACTCTCGTGTGGAAAGCCGCTAGAGCCACTGGTTTCGCTGCAGTCTTGATGCTCTTTGCATCAGGCGCCGTGGGCCAATACCCCGCCCAGGTCAAGTTTCTATCGTACAACCTTTGGGGCTACCGGAATGCCGAAACGCCCGGCGGATACGATTCCCTGGCTGCCGTTATCAATGAGATTGCGCCGACCATCTCCGGCCATCAGGAAGTGGATCGGGCGAACACGCGGTCGAGGGGCATCGATGTCATCGCCTATCTGGGAGAGCGTACTGGTATGTACTCGCTCTTCGCACCCGCACTCAAGGGGTGGAGAGAGGGTGACTATGGCGAAGGTCTGTTGGCCACTTTTCCGCCCCTTTCGCACCGACTCTTCTGGCTGGAGGAGCCTAAAGGCGAAGACCGCTCGACCATTGAGATCGACATCACCATGGCCGGTGAGAGGGTGCGGGTACTGACCACCCACCTGGCACACGAGAACGACGCCTTTGCGGCCCATCAGGCGCGCGAGATGATGGCCTGGATAAACGAGGGCGGGGGAGCGGAAATCCCCATGGTAATCATGGGCGACTTCAACTCGCCGCCCGGTGACGAGGCGATGAGACAGTACGAAGAGGCCGGGTTCGTGTACGTCAGGAATAGCAGCGGTCAGATTCTCGACGAGATCGATCACATCATGTACCGACCCACTGAGCGCTGGCGCGTGGTTCTGGCTGACAAGCCCACTCAGTACACAGCGTCTGACCATGACCCCGTGTGGGCCATTCTGGAGTTGTTGAACCCGAGCCCCTGAGCACGCACGTAAGTTTGCAGGAGACCTGAGAGAACCCGAAGCAGGGGTAGAACCCCGAATTCCGCTTGGCTAGGTGGCCTCTAATCTGGAGTGTCCAGTGTCAGACAGAATGGCGTTGTTTCATGGCAAGACGTTTGATGATTTCCTCTTCATGCCGAAGAAGGGTGTGGCTTC
>CAYTDU010000318.1:0-6397 GCA_964436395.1 uncultured Gemmatimonadaceae bacterium
GCATGACTATAGCTGAAGCTCTGGCCCGTGTCCGCGTGGCCGAGGTCGTGAAGGACGATCCACTGGTCCTTTACACGGTCGCGGCGGAACTTGCTAGCATGGGTTGTGGTGAAGTCGAGGTTGTGAATGGTCTGACCGCTGAAGATCGCGGATCTAGTGTTTTGAGGATACACTCCAACCTGGCCACCTTGCCAAACGGCGCAAATGTTGATGTGCGGGGTGCGAGCTCGTTCCGCGGTGTGTACCTCGAGCTCGATGCCGATGGCACGGGTCGGCTCGCCGCGTCACACAGTCGGTTCTTGTATTCATTCCTCACTCATCTCTTACGGGATTTGGCCGATGCGGACGTCGCCTCTGTCTCGGGCGGCAAGTTCTTCAAAGCCACGTTCTCCTGGAACCGACCTACGTATGACTACTTCCTCACTCAGGAAGGGCGAATACAGAAGAACCTGAATCGGGAGACCTATGTACGGCGTCTCGCCGAATCGGGTTTCACGCACCTAGAGGTCAATGGCCTCGCTGCTCCTGCCGGATTCGAGAGCGGTCCGGCCGGCGAAGCCTACCCGATGTTTTACACGTACTGTCCCGCTCTGGACCAGTTCGTTTCGAGTGACCTCAACAAGGGCCTCTACCCCGAAGCACATCTAGAGGCAAACCTCGACTGCCTGAAGAAAAACGCGGATTTGGCGCGCAAGTACGGTTTGATTCCGGGTCTCTTGTGCTTCGAGCCCCGCTCCGTGCCCGACGAGTTCTTTGACCGATTTCCGATGCTTCGGGGTGCCCGCGTGGACCATCCGTTTCGGAGCTTCAAACCTCGCTACAACATGACTATCGCTCATCCGGCGGTGAGGGAACACTACGCGGAGATGGTACGCAAGCTGGTCGAGGCTGTACCGGAGCTGGGGTTCCTTTCGGTGTGGTCGAACGATAGCGGCGCTGGATTCGAGCACACGCAGTCGCTGTACGCGGGTCGAAACGGCGGTGCGTATTTGATCAGAGAATGGAACAACGAAAAGCAGGTTGCCGATGCGGCAGCCGCCAACGCGTTGCGATTTCTTGCAACTCTCCGCGATGCCGGTAGAGAGGGCAACCCGGAATTTCGAGTGTGCACGCGACTCGAGTCATTTTATGGTGAGCACGACCAGATGTGGGTGGGATTGAAAGACGGATTGGACGCTGAAGCCACATCATTAGTCACCCGCGGTTGGGACATTCCCTACTCGCACGCGGCGTATTCCGACTCGAAGGCGTTCGTTGGCGGGACTGTACATCAACAATCGTATGACGCCCGCGAAGCCGAGCTGGCAGCCGAGCTGGATGCGAGAGGATCGCGTGTGCATCTCTACTTCGCTGCCGGACCGAACACGTTGTTTGCTCCACTTATCGGTGTCCCGTATCCTAACCTGACGTACAGTCGCTTGAAGCTGCTGGAAGGGAATGGGGTCGAATATCTGGCGCACGTCGGAGGCACTAACCCGATGAATCAGGTGCCATACAACGTCAACCACGAGTTGCTGCGCGTCTTCCAGTTCGATCCCCAATTGGACCCAGATGTAGCTATTGAACGAATCGCACGCAGATGGGTCGGAGCGCTGTTTGCCAACGAGCTCGTAGATGCATGGGCGGAGTGCGAAAAAGCCATTCTGGCCTTTCCGCATGTTACGCCGCTCTATTCGACATACGGGTTTGTGTGGTATCGGTTGTGGGTACGGCCGCTCGTGCCCAACATCGAAGCAATCCCTGAAGCTGATCGTGCTTACTATCAAGACTTCATGTGCACGACACCTCACAATCCCAACAATGTGGATCTGAGTCGTGATGTTCTCTTTCAGCTCACGAAGGTTGACGAATGCAGGAAGGCGTTGATCAGAATCGACGAGAACGTGTGGAAACCTCTCGATTCCGCAATCGAAATTCTCGAAGGCACCCGAAGGTCCGCGGCGGGGACTCTTGGTGACCACAACGCGATTGAAGAAACGCTCGTCCGGTTGGAGGCACTGCGTTGTTGGTTCGAAACACAGCGTAGTGTGGCGGCATGGATAGTGGGCGTTCGTGGATTCTTGGAATCATCCGACGGGTCCGAGAAAGCGGTGTGCAGGCAACTGCTGGACGAGATGATCGGACGGGAGATCGACAATACCGATCGACTAATCGAGTTGCTGGATTCCGATGTCGAATTCTTGGCGACCACGGATCTGAACGAAACGCCGCTGATGTATGGTCAGAATATGAAGGAGCTGCTCGCGAAGCGCAAAGAACTCATGTTGGCTCATCGTGGTGATGATCCGCATATCGATGCTGCCTACGTCGAAAGGCGAGCTTCTGCAGTCTTCAAACCGCCTGAGTGAACAGTGGAGACGCCAGCTTGACGGCTTGCATATTGGTCGAGGCTGTGTGCATAGCGTGACATTCTGATGCCATGCGATCTTCACACCTCCGTCGTTGGGTGGAGACACAGACCACGCTGAGGCGAAACGCAGGATAGGCGATCGGGTTTGCATGATCGGAGGATTTGACCAATGGCAGTTTTCCAAGGGTGTACGCCCGACGAGACACGGCAGGCAGTCAGACGGTGCTCTGAGGAAGCGGGAGAAGGCGGTGACCACATCCTAGCTCCGTCAGATTATTTCTTTGATACAGATGTGGAGCTGCTGAGAGCATTTGCCGATGAGGCGCGATCGTGCGTCTATGCGTAACCGCGCAACAACCTACCGCCGTACCGCCCTACCGCCCCTCCGCTCCCACCCCTCCCTCTTCTTTCCCAACTTCCTCCCGTCCTACTGGCCCCTCAGCCGGCAACAGCACATACAGCATCCCCGTCCCAATAACCGCCGCCATAGCCGAGGCGCCGAGTATTCCGACCTTGGCTGCAGACAGCAACTCACCGTCGAGTGCCAACCCCGCGATGAACAGCGCCATTGTGAATCCGATGCCCGCCAACATCCCACCTGCCGCGATAGCTCCCCAAGTGACTCCGTGTGGCAATCTGGCAATTCCAATGCGCACGGCGAAAAAGCTCAACAACAACACACCGATCGGTTTCCCAAAGAACAGGCCGACCGCTGCAGCGTGAGCCACCGGACTCGTCAGTCCAGAGATGCCAATAGGCACACCGGCGTTCGCGAGGGCGAAGATCGGCATGATCAAGAACCCCACCCATGGGTGGAGGGATGTGATCAGGTACTCGACGGGCGATACTGTTTCTCTGGCTAGGGTCCTGAACCTAGCAACCTGGCTTGCTCGTTCGGCTTCTTGCGGCCAATCGTCACCCTGCACGATCTCGTTGACGCGCTCCAACACCTTTCTGAATGTGTTTGCGCCGAGGTATTCGCTCGCAGGTGTCATCAACCCGAGTATCACGCCCGCAATAGTCGCGTGAATTCCGGACTCGTGAAAAGCGAACCAGACAAGTCCACCTGCTCCCACATACACCAGGATGCTACGCACACCAACGCGTGCGAGTATATACACGACCGCGATTCCCACGAAGCCGAAGAAAAGTGCAATCCAGTTCAGCGCATCGCTGTAACCAATTGCGATTACCAATATGGCTCCGATGTCATCTGCGATGGCCAATGAGAGCAGCATCACTCTCAATCCTGCCGGCACACGGGGACCCAGGATTGCCATGCATCCGACCACAAATGCGATATCCGTGGCCATCGGGATTCCCCAGCCGCGCATTCCCGGTTCGCCCGCCTGGAGAGCAAGGTAGAGTGCTGCCGGTACGAGCATACCACCGACTGCCGCGAGTATCGGCAGGGCGGCACTACGCGGATCTCGAAGTTCCCCCGTCACCAGTTCGCGTTTTACTTCGAGCCCTATGACAAAAAAGAAAATGCCCATCAGGCCATCGTTGATCCAATGCTTCAGACTGTGCGACAGCTCGACGGCTCCAAACTTGATGGCAAACTCGGAATTCCAGAACTCCAGGTATTCACCACTCCAAGGGGAGTTGGCGATTGCAAGAGCCGTTACCGTAGCAGCGAGGAGTACTAACCCGCTCGCCGCCTGTACGTGCATGAACCGCTGAACAGGCGCCGTCAACCTGCGGATCGGTCTTGTAGGCAGGCCCAAAAAGGGAGTGTCTAACTCATGTGACATTTGCCCCTCTGGTCATCTGAAGCGTCGCGTAGATGTCCCTTCTCCATCTCTGTGGCGAAACGCTGCTCGAGGTCTTGGCTAGGGGGGATGCGAACGTCGAACCGCCCGATCACACGATGCCGATTCATGGTGTGTTCAATCATGGTGCGGTCCGTGCCACCTGCATCGACAAGCTGAACCTCACATGCTGTTCCTCGTGTTGTGGGATGTTCGAAACTAGATATGCGCACCGCGAGACGCCAGTTCAGTGACAAACTAAAACGGGGGCGCTTGTGATGCGCCCCCGCGATCCAGCGAACAACTTTTGTCGTGTATCAGTCGAGAGCCTTGAGTGCTGCCTCGTAGTTAGGCTCTTCGACTATCTCAGGTACCTGCTGGGTGTAAGCGACCTTGCCGTTCTCGTCGATCACCACAACGGCGCGGGAGAGAAGGCCGGTCAGAGGTCCGTCCGCGATGCGAACGCCGTAGGCGTCACCGAAACTCCTGTCACGCAGTTCGGACGCCGAAACTACATTTTCAAGCCCTTCAGTGGTGCAAAACCGACCGTGTGCGAACGGCAGGTCGAGCGATGCACACACGACAGTAGTGTTGTCCCTGCTTTGGGCTTCGTTGTTGAAGCGTCGGACTGATGCAGCACAGATCTCAGTATCGAGGCTCGGGAAGATGTTCAACACGACTTTCTTACCGCGCAAGTCGCTCAGCTTGACATCGGAAAGATCTTTGCCTGTGAGAACGAAATCGGGTGCTTCCGAACCTACAGCCGGCAATTCGCCGACAGTGTGAATCGGATTCCCTTTTAGAGTGATTTCCGCCATTTGATGCCACCTCTTGCTCTTTAAGTAATGTATTTCAGTATTTGATTGACTAATAAGGAAATCGGATGACCCGTTTCCTGCAAGTCTGAGTTTTGGATCGGCGTTTTTTCCGCGGAAGGACGCGAGGTGGCAGGGTGCGGTTCATGCGTAACTAGCCGCGGCGAAAATCACATCACTCGCGGTGGCATAACATCCCAGTCTGGCCATACTATACTTGTGTTGTTCTCTCGATTTGAACAGGAGGGATCATTGCGCTCGCCAAGACTCGTTATACGCTTGTTCGCTGTTGCGGCGGTGGTGACGGCCCCGGATTTCAGTTGTCGGTGCAACTTCAACGAGGTTGTCGGTTAGGGGGGAAGGTGGCTCGAGGGTCACAGTTCGCGACGCGACAAAACACCTAAACTGCTAGGGGCACACAAACTAACACGGAGCCATGATGGAATTGATTCAGCAGTATTGGCAGTTGGTGCTCGATTTCCTACAGCCTTATCCATCTTTGCAGGCACTTCTGATCATTGTCGCATTCCTTGTGCTCGCAGTCATCGTGGACCGAGCCATTTCGGGCTTTGTGAAGCATTTGGTTGCCCGGACACAAACGAAACTCGACGACCAGCTCGTGGCGATCTTGCACCGGCCCGTCTTTGTTAGCGTAACGCTGGTTGGCCTCATTCTAGCCAGCTATCGCCTCGAATTGGGGGAAATGCTGCAGGATACGACTGTAGCAATCATCAAGACGCTCCTGGCACTCATATGGCTGACGTTTGCTCTGCGCTTGTCCAGCATGATCCTGAAAGCGATGAGGAGACAGGATGACCGCTTCGAGTTCGTACAGCAAACCACTGAGCCACTGCTTCGCAATGCTTTTGCCGTAGTTCTTTTTGTCTTCGCCGTCTACATGATTTTGGTGGCATGGGACATAAATGTCACCGGGTGGGTGGCGTCTGCCGGTATCCTTGGCCTGGCGCTCTCGTTCGCCGCGCAAGATACCCTGGCAAATCTCTTCGCTGGTATAGCGATTCTGGCCGATCGTCCTTACAAGATTGGCGACTATATAATCCTGGACAGCGGTGAGCGAGGCAAGGTTACCCATATCGGGCTGCGAAGTACGAGGTTGCTGACACGAGACGATGTCGAGGTCTCTATTCCCAACAGCGTGATGGGGAATGCAAAAATCGTGAACGAGGCGGGTGGGCCTGAGCACCAGTATCGAATTCGTGCGAGCGTTGGAGTGGCATACGGATCAGATATCGACAAGGTGATGGAGGCTCTGCTCGTAGTTGCGCACAACCATGTAAAGGTGTTAACCAAACCAGAACCGCGCGTACGATTCCGTAACTTCGGAGATTCGAGTCTGGACTTCGACTTACTGTGCTGGATTGCGCGACCTGCAGAACGTGGACTCGTGGCGCACGAACTCAACTGTGCGATCTACAAAGAGTTTGCGGCGTCAGATATCTCAATCCCGTTCCCGCAGCGCG
>CAYTDU010000319.1:0-6395 GCA_964436395.1 uncultured Gemmatimonadaceae bacterium
AGCCGGCAATGTGGGTCGATGGAGCCATTCATGGCAATGAGGTGAATGGCGTTATGTGCTCCCTTTATTTGGCGTGGTACCTACTTACTCGCTATGAGTACGATCAATTCGTCCATAATCTCGTAAACAGCACAACGTTCTACATTTTGCCCGGTCTGAATGTAGACGCAAACGAATCTTACGTGGTGCACCCCAACACTCCGCACAACCCGCGCGAACCGTACCGTCCGGAGGACAACGACGGAGACGGCCTGTACGACGAGGACCAGACAGAGGACGTAGATGGTGATGGCGAGCTTTCTGTCATGTACATCGAGGATCCGGATGGACCGTTCAAACTGTCTCCCGACGGGCGCCTATTCGTTGAGGTCACCGACACGACCGAGCGGGTGATGCGTTTTCGTAGAGTCGGTTCCGAAGGTTACGACAACGATGGAGATGGGCTGATTAACGAGGACGACATCGGTGGACCGGACCCGAACAGGAACTTCCCATACGGATGGAACCTGCAGGCGGGTAACCCATACCCCATGTCCGAAGTTGAGACTCGAAACGTCTACGAGTTTCAACGCACGCACGACAACATCTACGCCTCGTTCCATTTCCACAACATCGGGCGTTTGATCATGTTCCAGGCCCCTCCGGCAGTTGACCGGCAGGCTGGTGCACAGGCTGGAGGCGGCGCGTACGGAATGTATGGAGGTAGACGACAGAGATCTTTCGAAGACAGCCTGGCCTTCCTTCGCGAGTCGAACAAATGGGCGCAACTCTTCGAGCGGCGGGTTGCCCCGGAGTATCAGCACGACATGGACGTGCAGACCGCCATAGTGACGACGGGAGCCAGGATTCTGCAGAACTATACACCCGTAATAGGCGGTCTCACCGGGCAGGCGCACGCGTCAACCTACTACATGCTTGGTGCGTACAGCTATCTGATCGAGCTGTGGGGACCTCCTTCTGCACAGGCTGACATAAACAATGACGGGCGCGTTACCGATGAAGAGTATCTGGCGTTCGTCGACACGGAGCTCATGGGTGAAGGTTGGATCGATCCCCATCCGGTCCAACACCCGGATCTCGGTGAAATCTGGATCGGTGGGTCGCTGAAGAAGCACATCGCGCGGACTCCCCCGGGGAAGTACGTCGAGATGGAGGCACAGAAGAACTCAGATTTCATTCTGTACTGCGCCAGCCAATTCCCGAAGGTGGAGATAACGGATATCTCGGTGACTCCGGAGACCGGGAATCTCCTTTGGGTCGACGTAAGCGTCACGAACGATCGCGTCTATCCGACTTCGTCCGATAGAGAAAACGAATGGGGCGCTGCGGTAAAGGACGTGATCTCACTCGGCTCGTCGCCAGGGATCGAGAGAATTGAGATTCCGGACGGAATGACGATGCTCGATCCAACAGATAGATCGTCCAGTGCCAAGGCAGTGAGCGAAGACGAGCACGAATTCAGGCTCAAAGGGAAGGAGACGCTCGTATTCCGCTATCTGGTCCGGATGACAGGTGCAAGCGGGTGGGTCGAGGCGAATGTGGAGTCCTTCCATGGAGGGTCGGCATCGAAGAGGATTCAGATTCGAACGGCTGGATAGGATAACGCTGCCAATCCGCAGCGTTGATTATGTGAAAATGGCGATTGTGGGTCAGTGGCGTGAGATCCGCAATCGCCATTTTCTTTTCACGCTATCATCTCCACGTGTGGCGGGGCCGCCTCTTCACGGATGCTCTTTCGTCTTCCGCCGGAACAACGAACACGATTTCCAACGGTTGCTCAACACGCTGGAATGAAGTCTTGCCGTCGCGGATGCGGACACGCGTCCGCACCGCCTCGCGCAACCGCGTTCGGTCGACGTGCCGACGATGGTGGCGCTGCACTCGGTATACAGTACGTCTCTCGCGTTGCTCGGCGCGGCTTGGGAGTACCTTCTCGACGCCTGCTTTGGCGGTTTGTTGAACTAGTTGGACGACCGCGTTGAGGTCGGCATGCGCCAAGCCACCCGGCATGTGGCGGTCGGCGTATTCACGGGCACTCAGACCGAGAACGAGTATTAAGACAGGGATCAGTCCACGCATTTTGTAGGCTCGCTGGGCAGTCGTTCATTCCCCGCAAAAAGCAGCTTTCGTGCCTCGCTTGTTGCGTCGCGTAACGTAGTGTGGTGTATACGTTTAGGAAGCCGACGTTGCAATGCGAAAAGTCCTTCAAGTGTCCGCATTTGGGATCGTATGGACCGAAAACGGACAGTCTTGTTTCCTCTGTTCTCCTTGACACGTTCTGTCGAGGGTGTCTAGTCTCACATGTTCAGCGTAAGAGAAACTCCCGGAGGTCATTCGTGGCATCGCGCATTGGTGTGTTCGTTTGCGACTGCAAGGGGCAGGTATCGGATCACATAGACACGGCGCAAGTGGTCGAACAGGCGTCGGCAATGGAAGATGTTGCCTTCGTCGATCGAGTGGATGTGCTATGCTCGAAATCCGATCTCGGCGCGGCAATTCGCAAGGTCAAGGAAAGTGGCTGTGACAGGTTGCTCTTCGCCGGTTGCTCTCCACGTTCATCGCTCAGCTTTCCCGAAGAGCGCATAGCGACAGTCATGCACGCCGTGGGGCTCTCACCGGATCTGTTCGAGGTCGCGAATATCCGAGAGCAGTGTGCATGGCAGCACACGAATCTCGAGGCCGCCACCGGCAAAGCCATCGACCTGGTCCGCATGGCCCATGCCCGCCTGTTGTTTGATGAACCCGCGGCCAAGACGGTACCGATTGCGCGGAACGCACTGGTCGTCGGAGCAGGCGCAGCCGGACTGCAGGCAGCCAAGGACCTTGCGGCGGCTGGGATCGACGTGACGATCGCCGAGAGAAACCCTTGGTTGGGTGGTCACCTGTGTCAGGTACACCGGCTGTTTCAGTCGGAGGGATGGCCGTCGGTGTGCGACGCATCCTGTGTCGGCCCGGTTCAGGCAAAGGGTACTGTGTTGAGCGAGCGGATTGAAACGCTAACTCAAACACGAGTAGTCGGAGTGTCGAAGTCCAACGGCAGCTTCAGCGTTACACTCGAAAGTGATCCCCCGTATGTGAACTCGGATCTTTGTATTTCATGCGGAGAGTGTGCCCGCGTCTGCCCTGAAGAAACCGACCGTCGTTACGATAACGGTGCCACCAAGCGAAAGGCGATCGACAAGGAGTTCGAACGCGCTCTACCCGACACGTATGCGGTCGTGCCCGAAGTGTGTACCAAGTGTGGCGAATGTGTTCCGGTCTGTCCCACGAACGCGATCAACCTGGAGGCCCAGCCGGTCACGGCAACCGAAGACTTCGGTGCGGTATTCCTCGCCACTGGCTTTGAGCAAGTCGATCTCACTGGGTATCCCGAATACGCTAGCACGCACCCTGATGTCATTACCAGCCTTGAGTTCGAGCGGCTGTTGGAAGAAGGTGTGAAGCGACCGTCAGACGGTGAAGAAGCCGAGACCGTCGTATTCGTCCAATGCGCCGGCTCACGCGCCGGTGCTGACAAGCAGGCTGACGGAGTCGAATACTGCTCAAAGACCTGCTGTTCGGTCACGGCCAAACAAGTAGACAGGTTGATTACGTCCAACCCGATGGTCGAACCTTTCGTCGTCTATTATCGGGACATGCGCACGTACGAACGTGCACTCGAGGGATTGTACCAAAGAACCAAGAATTCGGGTGTTGAGTTCTTGAACGGAGAGGTCACTTCGATAGCGGAAGAGAACGGAGGACTCAAGCTCACAATCGATCCCACCTGTCTGGACGAGGACGCCGATCCTCCAGACCCGGTAGACCTGGAGGCTGATCTAGTTGTTCTTGCCGCTGCGCAGGAACCATCTCGCGGGTCCACAGATCTTTGCCGTATGTTCGGCGTGGAAACCGATCGTTACGGGTATCCGGTTGAAAACCAACCCCGCCTCTTCCGGCCAACCGAGTCGCTGGTTGACAGAGTCTTCGTGATCGGTGCCTCCTCGGGTCCAAAAGTAGTGCAGCAAGCGTCGGAGCAGGGAAGCGCTGCCGCAATGCGCGCGTTGCCTTCGCTACTGCGGGGCCAAGCCGAACCGCCGAGATACGCGAGCCGCGTGAACCCAGATCGTTGCGTGCGGTGTGGACTCTGCGTGGCAATTTGCCCGCACGGAGCTATCACTCTCACCGCCGACGGAGCGGTGAGCGATCCGGCCTTCTGCCAGGCCTGCGGACTGTGTGCTGCTGCCTGTCCATCGCATGCGGTGGAACTCAACAACTTCACCGACAAGCAGATACTGTCTCAGGTCGAGGTCGCGTTCGAGAACCTGCCCGCGGGAGACCCCAAGGTGCTGGCGCTCCTGTGCTACTGGTGCTCATACAGCGCAGCTGATTTCGCCGGAGTGGAAAGAGCCGCGGCACCTCCCAACTACCGAACGATTCGCATTCGCTGCTCTAGTTCGGTTAACACCGCCCTCCTGATGCAGATGTTCAAGATGGGGGTGGACGGGATTTTGGTCGGAGGATGTCCCGAGCGGAGCTGCCACCACCTACACGGGAACTTCGTCGCTGACAAACGTATCGAACTGGCGAGGGCGGTTATGGGTCAGCTGGGTTTGGACCAAAGCCGTCTCCGGTTCGAGTACATCGGTGCACCCATGCAGGAGAAGCTGATCGATACCCTAGATGCCATGAACGAGAAGCTGCGGAAACTCGGTCCCAACCCTGCTGCGGCTTCAGCGGCGAAGGGAGGGTGAACCGATGACGGATAAGATAAAGATCGCGGTTTACTGGTCTGCATCCTGTGGCGGTTGTGACGTGTCGATACTCGATACCGAAGAAAAGGTGTTGGATCTGGCAAAAATCGCAGACATCGTTTACTGGCCCGTCGCGATGGACTTCAAGTTCGACGACTTTGCCTCTCTACCTGATGCGAGTGTGGACATAGGTCTCTTCAACGGAGCTGTGCGCACGAGCGAGCAGCAAGAGCAGGCGGAAGTATTCCGCAGGAAGTGCAAACTGCTCGTAGCCTATGGGTCGTGTGCATGCTTTGGGGGCATTCCAGGTCTGGCGAACCTCTCGAACAGAGAAGAGATCTTCGAGGTGGCCTACCAGTCGACACAGTCGACAGAGAACCCTGAAGCGGTTAGACCGAGCACAGCGTATAAGGTCGACGGTCACGAGCTGGAGCTTCCAGACTTCTTCGATGAGGTGCTCTCCCTGGACCAGGTCGTACCGGTAGATGTATCGCTCCCTGGATGTCCACCACCGAACGAGCGCATCCTCGATCTCTTTGGTGTTGCTGCTGCCTACGCGGAAACGGGGTCAATTCCGCCAGCGGGTACCGTGATCGCCTCAGACAAGGCGTTGTGCGACACCTGTCCACGAAACGAGACTCGCAGTAGTGCGCGCATCACCCAGGTTTACCGTCCCCACGAACTGGTTGCCGATCCCACGAGATGTTTTCTGGATCAAGGGATACTCTGCATGGGAATCGCCACTCGTGGCGGGTGCGGGCATACATGCATCAACGCCAACATGCCGTGCCGCGGTTGTTTTGGACCGACACCGGAAATGCTCGATCCTGCCGCTGAGGCCATCTCGGCGATCGGGTCCGTGGCCGGCGCGCCAAACGAAAACGAAGTTCCAGCACATGTCATGAAGAAGGCAGTGAGGAGCGTGCGGGATCCAGTGGGCACTTTCTACAGGTTCACCTTGCCCAAGGCATTTTTGAATCGTGCAGTCACGGACGTGCCCAAAGAGGAGCAGACATCATGACGAAGATCACCATCGCTCCGATGACAAGGTTGGAGGGGCACGGCAAAATCGACATCCTCCTCGACGCAGACGGTAACGTCGCAGACGCATACTTGCAGGTCGTCGAGTTGAGGGGGTTCGAAAGGTTCTGTCAGGGCCGCCCGGTGGAAGAACTGCCAAGGATCACCCCCAAGATCTGTGGCGTCTGCCCCGGCGCTCATCACATGGCCTCCGCCAAGGCCTGCGATGCCGTATACGATGTGACGATCCCACCGACGGCGAAAAAGCTGCGAGAGCTCTATTTGAACGCTCATGTCGCGCATAGTCACATGTTGCATTTCTTCGCACTGGCGGCACCCGACTTCGTCGTTGGACCAGATGCACCACCCGAAAAGCGGAACCTGCTGGGGCTCGTTGAAAAGGTCGGCTTGGACTTCGGTGGTAGAGTGCTGAAAAATCGTGGCTATGCACAGAAGATCCAGGGCTTGATAGCCGGTCACCCGATACATCCGGTTGCAGCTATTCCAGTTGGTATGGCGAGATCGATCTCCGAAGCCGAGCGCGCCGAGATCGAACAGATGTCAAACAGTATGGTTGCGTTCTCCGAGGAATCATTGGCCCTGTTCGAGAACAGCGTACTCGGAGATCCGGCGAATGCTGAG
>CAYTDU010000320.1:0-2546 GCA_964436395.1 uncultured Gemmatimonadaceae bacterium
GGGTGCCCTCACGACGTGCGTTGCGGGATCTACAGTACTGTACATTTCTAGGTTGACGTCCCCATGCATGCGTGTTCTGGAATAACTGTCCGGATCGGGAACAGCAGAGTTCTGAGACCTAGCACAGGAAAGGCCGGTGAGCAGAACTAACAGGTGGAAAAGCGACCGCTTTGACATTCGAATCACTCCGGTTGCTAGGTGGTTCTACACATAGAATCCCGGTAGATGATACACCGGCATCAGACTTGGGATCCCTGGCTGTCCGGCCCTTGACTCGCGTTACGTACCTTCTACAACAGCCTTCCCTGTGCCACAGGTGAAAACGTCTTCCTGTGGTGCTCTGTAGGACCCAGTTCGTCTAACGCACGCAGGTGAGCAGCGGTTCCGTAGCCCTTATTTCTGTCCCAGTTGAACTCCGGATAGCGCTTCGCTAGCCGCTCCATCAACCGGTCTCGTACACACTTCGCTACCACCGACGCGGCGGCGATCGACTGGGAAACTCGGTCGCCTTTCACGATTGCTTCGTGAGGTAGACCGAGCTCTGGAACTGGATTGCCATCGACTAGTACTTGATGCGGTGAAATTGGCAAGCGCGCGAGAGCGCGTTGCATTGCGAGAATGGTGGCGCGGCGAATGTTGAGTCTGTCTATCTCCTTCACGGACGCCGCTCCAAGCGTCCATGCGAATGCCTGATTCTTCACTACTTCTTGGAGCCGTTCGCGAGCCAACGACGTCAGGAGTTTGGAGTCGTTTAGCCCCTCAATACAAAGCTGCCCCGGTGAGAAGACCACCGCGGCAGCAATTACGGGCCCTGCCAAAGGGCCACGGCCGACTTCGTCGAGACCGGCTATAACTTCATAACCCTTGTCCCAGAGCGCTTGCTCGCGCTCGAGGGTCGGTGCATTCACTCAAACC
This sequence comes from uncultured Gemmatimonadaceae bacterium, assembly GCA_964436395.1. Lineage (GTDB taxonomy): Bacteria > Gemmatimonadota > Gemmatimonadetes > Gemmatimonadales > GWC2-71-9 > JBDGYW01. The sequence goes on from CAYTDU010000320.1 coordinate 916, forward strand.
TCGCGCCTCTCCCTGATACGAGCCGCTTTCCCTGAGAGCTTGCGGAGATAGTACAGCTTGGCGCGACGCACACGTCCCATACGCACCACCTTGATCTCGGCGAGGTTCGGAGAGTGTAGCGGGAAAATGCGCTCCACTCCGATGCCCGAAGAAACCTTGCGGACCGTGAACGTCTCACTGATGCCGGCGCCGCGACGGCCGATGCACACACCCTCAAACGCCTGCAACCGTTCTTTTTCACCCTCGCGGACTCGCACCGATACCCGGACTGTATCTCCCGGGCGGAACTCGGGGATGTCCTCCCGCAGTCCCTCTCTCTCCAGAACGCTCATTGATTTCATGACTCTACCCCTGTCTTGCCGATCTAATCAGACCGGTGTTCTGCTTCGTAGCGGGCCCATAGATCGGGACGCCGCGTTTTTGTCATCTCTTCAGCCTGGGTGCGCCGCCACTCGGCCACCCGAGCATGATATCCGCTCAACAGCACTTCTGGCACTTTCAAACCGCGATACTCTGCGGGCCGAGTGTAGCTCGGCGCGCTCAACAGCCCATCGTACATCGAGTCGCCCGCGGCTGAATCGTGGTCGCCAAGCGCGCCGGGCAACAACCGAACGACAGCATCCACGACACACAGTGCCGCGAACTCACCACCCGACAGCACCGCATCCGAGACCGACACCTCTTCCAACCCTGGCCACGTCGTAACGCGTTGGTCGACGTCTTTGTAGTGCCCGCACAACAACGTCAACTCCCCACCCAAACTGTATCGCACGGCATCGTCGTGACGGAACGGCTTGCCTCGAGCCGATAAAAGCACAGTCGGCGGACCGGCATTCAGTTTCTCGAGTGCCTCGAAAAACGGTTCCGGCTTCATCACCATTCCTGCGCCACCGCCGTACGGCGTATCGTCGACCGTTTTGTGACGGTCATGGGTGAAGTCCCTGAGGTTCACCACATTGAACCGCACCAGCTCGGCCGCCGCCGCCCGGCCCAAAATGCTCGTCGCAAAGGGTTCCCTGAACAAATCTGGGAACAGCGTCACGACGTTTACCGTCAACATCCTACAAGTCCAACAACCCCTGAGGAGGGTCGATCTCGATCTTACGCTCTGTTCTGTCGAAGCCAATCAATATCGGCTCACGGAATGGGACCATCACTTCTCTCCCATTCACGTTCACACAGAGCAACTTCCCTCCTGGGATATCGATCAACCCAGTTGCATCTCCAACTACCTCACCACCGACCACCACACTCGCACCCGGTACTTCGTGTTCGTAAAACTCGCCTTCACCAAGTGGTGTCAGTTCGTCCTGCGGCACCCCCAACAGCACCTGGTCCCACTGCTCCAACAACGTTCTATCATCGACGCCCTTGAACTTGATCAACCAAGTTCGGTGGTACGGGCGCGCCCTCTCTATCTCTAGCGACTCGCCGACCGGATTCCCTTCCTCGTCGACCGGTGTGAGCTTCCGTCCGGCCACGAGCACCTGCTCGGGTTCGTCGGTCAGCACCCACACCACCGCATCGCCCTTGAGCCCGTGGGGCTTCCGGAAGCGCGCCACCCCTAGGTAGGCCGCCTCCACCTCTACCTCCTACGACTCGGTCGAGGCGTCAGTCGATTTCTGATCCGG
>CAYTDU010000320.1:2646-6348 GCA_964436395.1 uncultured Gemmatimonadaceae bacterium
CCTCCACCTCTACCTCCTACGACTCGGTCGAGGCGTCAGTCGATTTCTGATCCGGTGTATCGACTTTCGACGTGGCTGACGTGTCAGTCGATTTCTGATCCGGTGTATCGACTTTCGACGTGGCTGACGGATCGGTCGGAGTTGGATCCGGCGATTCGTCCGTCGGCTGATCCGGCGTATCGGATTTCACCGTAGCCGAAACTATCGGGGACGTCTCGGTTGCCTCTTCGAACACTCCGACCTTCTTGAACAGCGAACGCACCGTGTCAGACGGAGTCGCGCCCTTGGAGAGCCATTCGCGAGCTTTGTCCTCATCCACCTTGATGGTCGCTGGCTCAGTCGTCGGATTGTAATGCCCCAACAACTCTACGAAGCGACCGTCCCGCGCCCTTGCCTTGTCAGTAACGACAATACGGTAGCTCGGCTGCTTCTTGCGCCCCACCCTGCGTAAACGAATTCGTGTGGCCATCTTCCTACCTTCGTGTTTATTGCAGACCCAGCCCAGGTCTGCCGAATTGTTTCATCATCTTTTTCATCTGACCAAACTGCTTTACCAGCCTATTCACTTCCTGGACTGTCCGGCCCGATCCCTTGGCGATGCGAAGTCGCCGTGATCCATTCAAGATCTCGGGGCGCTCACGCTCCTTGGGCGTCATCGAAAGCACGATTGCCTCGATATGCTTCAACCCCTTTGGGTCGACCTTGGCCTGCTTCAACATCTTCTTGTTCACACCCGGCAACATTCCGAGCAATGACTCGAGCGGACCCATCTTCTGAATCTGTTTCATCGCGGTCAAGAAATCAGACAGATCCATGCCCTTCTTCGATGTCGCCTTCTTTGCCAAGCGCTCGGCGTCATCGGCCTTCACCGACGCTTCGGCACGCTCCACCAATCCAACTATGTCGCCGCGCTGGAGTATCCGGCCAGCCATACGCGCCGGGTCGAACACGTCGAGCGCCTGCATTCCCTCGCCGGTCCCAACGAACTTGATTGGTGCGCCCGTGACACCACGTATCGACAGCGCCGCTCCACCGCGAGCATCGCCATCGAGTTTTGTGAGAATCACACCGGTGATTCCGAGTGCCGAGTGGAATCCCTCTGCAATCCGCACCGCATCCTGTCCCGTCATCCCGTCCGCAACCAGCAAGATCTCGTGCGGCTTGACCGCTTCCTTCAATCGCACGAGTTCAGCCATCATCTCTTCGTCTATCTGTAGTCGGCCGGCGGTGTCGACCAGCACCGTACGACTCCGCTCCTGCTCGGCCTTGGCGACGCTTCCCTGAACCAGCCTCACCACATCACCACCAGCTTCAGGGACCAGCTTCGATCCGAAGACAGGGACCTGCACCTTCTGTCCCAATTGCACCAACTGCTCCTCTGCCGCCGGTCTGTAAACGTCAGCCGCCACCAGACAGGGAGCCTTCTGCTCGCGTTTCAACCGAGCGGCCAGCTTCGCTGCAGTAGTCGTCTTACCGGACCCCTGCAAACCGACAATCAGCACCACAGTTGGCGGTACCGACGCATGCGTGAGCGGCTCGATATTCTCACCGAGCAGGACAACCAGCTCGTCATGTACGATCTTGACGAGCTGCTGGCCCGGGCTCACTGCCTTGATCTTGTCCAGGCCAACCGCTTTCTCGCGTACACGCTCCACAAACGTTCGCGTTAGCTCGTAACTGACGTCCGCCTCGAGCAATACGCGCCTGATCTCGCGCAGACTCTCCTTGATGGCGTCCTCAGTGAGGACTCCACGGTCACGAATCTGCTGCAGAACAGCCGTCAACCGGTCAGAAAGCGTATCAAACATGATAGCCGTTGAATATAGAAACGGCGGGGGGGATTTGCTAGTTGTGCGTTATGGGAACATCAGCATTCAACATCCAACATCCAACAAGGAACATCCAATAGCCAACGGTAGGTAGGGCGGGCTCCTTAGGGCGTATCCGCACACCCGTTGGGCGTTGGATGTTCGATGTTGGACGTTCAGCCCTCCGGTCGAAACCGATGCATCCACCCCGAAAAATATGCCACCGACAGTGCCACGATGATCGACACCACTCCCACGGCAAACGACATCCCTACCCCAAAATTGACGATTAGGAGCGGTGCGGCCGCCGTGATGAATCCGCCGCCCAGCATCGGTTCGTAGATGATTTGCTTGAACCCAAAAGACTCTGCTGCTTCGGTCTCGAATTGTGGGTCGGCCACTCTGAGCAGCAACAGTCCCAGAGCGGTGACGCCCGTCTGCATCCCATACTCGGTGATGCCGCGCTCAAACCACGCACCCGGCAGCATCCGGGGTGCGATGAACATTGTCGCGAAGATGACCCAGGAGAGGCCCACGATCATCAACAGGGCAAATGGCCAGAAGAAATCCAAGAACACGGTGAGGTTGATCGATGCGATCGCAGAGACCACTAGGAAGTCGAGTGCCGTACCGAGGATCCGTTCATACGTCTTACGATCGAAATAATTCGCAATGCCCAACCAAGCACAGACGACCTGTACAAAAATCCCGCCAATCATCGCCAAAGGGAAAAGTGGAAAACTGGCAAACAGATCCATTTCGGTCTGCGCGCTCCAGCCCTTGATCAAACTGAGTAGGTACCAACCGATCAGAATCGCTACGCCAACGAAGGCGGCATGGAACGCGAGGGGCTCTACGGCGTCGGGAGAAACAGTAATCGTCGAACCGCGCGGGCGATCCGGTTCGGGGATGAGGCCTCTGATCTTCTCGAGCGACAGTTGCTTCGGATCTTTGATGACCTTGGTATAACCCTTGCGCGCCGCGTAGTTGATCATCGCCATTCCAAATACGACGGCGCTGATCACGCCGACCGTGGCCGACATGAGGCCGAGATCCGCGCCCGCTGCAAACCCCAGATCTTCAAACGCTTCTCGCATTCCGGCAGCAGTACCGTGACCGCCCGAGAATCCAATCTCCAGAAGGCATCCGAAAAATGCCGGGACTCCGAATAGTGGTCCGAGAACTAGAACCGAGAGTCCGACGGCAACCACGTACTGCCCCATTCCCACCGTCCAGCCGTAGCAGAGCTGAGGACCACCTTCCTTCCAAATTGTCTTGATCGATGGTATTGCAAACCCGAGAAACAGACATGCGAATACAATATTGATCAGAATGCCGGGAAACGCCGACCATGAATCGAGCATCTCCTGCGGAAGCACCTGTAATCCAGTCCTGCCAAGCACGTAAGGACCGAGCGCAAGGCCAAGAAACCCACCGATAATAGACGCCGGGAGAAACAGCTTCTGTATGAAAACGAACTGCGCGCGGATTAACTTCCCAGCTAGGAGAAACACCGCCAACCAACCCGAATAGATCATGAGATCGGTAAGCGTAGCGCCCGAAATGGCCATCTTTTACTCCTTATTCGGCAAAAACGTTTAGCAACCGTCGTGGCGGATTGTAACCCGTTGGCATTCAAGTGCAAAGCTGTGTCTAAGTCTCTAAGAGAAACCGCACACGCTGCGTATACGTACCTATGACATGACGAAAACGGTCTGCAATGTCGACAACCCGTGGTTTCCTACTCGATTCGGTGTTATCCTGCCCACGTGATTTTCGAGCAAGCTTGGTTTAGAGCGTTAGTAATGATCTTCTTTGGGGCAGCGGCTGGCGGCCTGACCAACCTGGTCGCCATTTGGATGCTGTTTCACCCCCATGAGCGCCGTGGATTTTG
>CAYTDU010000321.1:0-6330 GCA_964436395.1 uncultured Gemmatimonadaceae bacterium
GGAACTCAACGCTCGGGCCCATGGGTTGTCGCATCTGCGTGTCTGTTTGTCCGTACACCCGGAAGGCGAATTGGCTTCACAAGACCGCGCTCAAGGTCACGGCCAACGATCCGACAGGTATCTCTGACCACCTATTGACGGGATTGCAGGAACGATTCTATGAGCTTCCGGACCCACAGTCGTACTACATTCCATCGCTCGGTGGCGATAACGCGTCGTACCGTGAACCTCCGTGGTGGTTGAAGGCGGAAGAGTTCATCGATATCGAAGCCGAGGTGAACCATGCAGATCTTTAACAGCGGATTGTTCTGGTTCCTGGAAGGCATATTGTTTTGTGTCATGCTGATGGGTCTACGTGCCTGGGCGCTGGACCGATCGGTGAGAATGCACTGGTGGAAATGGACTGCATTCCTGGTGTGGGTCATCTTCACCGGCTTTGCTATTGCGTTTGTCGGTACGAGCTTCGGAGAGAATGAAGCTGGTGCCGCGGTGCGCGGTGGTATCTTCTTCGGCATCATAGCGGTGATTGCGGGTGTCGGTGTTTGGCGGATAGTGAGGATAGGAACAAGATCGAGTGTTCAGGGGACCACCACAGAAGCATAGATCCAAGGCGTACGTCTATCTGGCCGTCTTCGTCGCGCTTGCCGGAGCGCTCTGGTACGGCCGGTCGAGAGCCGCTCCTGACCTGACCGAGCCTCTTGCAGAGATCTTCCCGAGAGCTCTCACATTCGAAGTTGGTGACGGCGTTTTCTCTGTTTACGATCAAGAAGGTATTCAGCTTGGTTGGGCAGCCTCGGGGAGCGCAGTCGGTTATGGCGGACCCTTGCTACTGGTTGCCGGCATCGACACACTGGGGCAAATAGTAGGCGCACGTGTCGTGGATCAGAAAGAAACGCCCGTGTTCTGGCGTATGGCCCGTGGTGAGGACATCTTGGAGTCGTTTGCCGGCACGCGCTTCGACGAGGCCGATTTCGAAAATACGGGTGTGGACTGGGATACGGGTGCAACTATCTCCACGAACGCGATCCTTGCGAGTATGCGGATGTCGGTAGCCGCGGTTGCGGGTGAGGCGTTCGATGTTCGGCTTCGGATGCCGGCACGCCCGTTCGAATTCGGGATTTTGGAAATCACAATCCTTGCGCTCTTCGCGGCGGGGATAGTCGCACAGCGCTCCAAACCACAGAAACGCCGCCACATCCGCTGGGCGTGTCAGATCGTCGCTCTCGTGATAATCGGATTTTGGAAACACTCACCCATTTCGCTCGCGAAGATTGGAAACCTGCTGGCGGGGTATGTGCCTGATCCATCGTCGGAATTGGCCATGTATTTGTTGATTGCTGGTTTTCTCCTTACCTCAATGTTTTTCGGCCGCAACGTCTACTGCCTCTATGTTTGTCCTTTCAATGCTGCGCAGCGCCTGGTGGGCTTGATTGGAGGTGCGAGCGTGAAACTGCCATCATGGATTGTGAGAGCAGCGGAGTTCACTCGCAATATTGTTGTGTTCGTTGCCCTTCTCCTGGCGTTTCTGACTCTCAAACCCGCGTTGGCCGGCTATGAGCCGTTCGCCGCTCTGTTCTCGCTGACAGGCACAACCCTGCAGTGGCTGCTCTTGTTTATTGTCCTGACGATGGCACTGGCACTCAGCACACCGTTCTGCAATCTCTTCTGTCCTGTGCGCACGGTTGAGAAGACAATACAGGATCTTCGTGGCATCGTGAGCGGACCTCGGCAACCATTGGATGATGACTGACATGCGAAAGAAGAAGCTGGCTTTGAAGGATCTTCTCTTATTGGTAGGAGTAATACTGGCGAACGTCGTTATCCTCGGCATATTGGTTCAGAGTTTCTGGTTTGGGGATTGAGTCTGGAAGTTGTTGACAGACTCCATCTCACCACTCACTTCTCACAACTCACCGAATGGACGGTCCTTCATGACTCGCCGAACACCACGACCGCTCAGTTGGCTGATATGTGCTGTTGTCGCTCTTTCCTTCTCGGTGCCATATGCGAACCTCCGTGCGCAACAAGCTGCGCCACAGATCCGAACCCTCTTACAGTCGAAACTCGATGCACTACACGAAGAGAGTGGCGCACCAGGCGTTAACGTGGGAATCGTGTTGGCCGATGGCACTGCCATTGGGATCGCTGCCGGGCACGCCGACACTGCGCTCGGGTTGCCGATGGAACCCACCAGCCGTCTCATGCAGGGCAGTGTAGGAAAGACATACGTTGCTGCGGTAGCGATGCAGTTGATCCACGAGGGCGTGCTTGATCTCGACGCGCATGTGTCTGACTACCTTGGCGAGGAATCCTGGTACACACGCATACCGAACCACAGCGCCGTCACCGTCCGACACCTCATGACCCACACGAGCGGTGTCATTCGCTACGAGTTCGACGATCGGTTCATCGGTGACCTCATCGCAGCGCCAGAGAAAGTTTGGCAGCCTGAAGAACTGCTTTCCTACCTGTTTGACACACATGCTCCCTTTGCGCCAGGCGAAGGATGGGAGTACTCCGATACCAATTACATAATCCTCGGCATGATCATTGAGAGACTCACGGGCAACAGTTACTACAATGAGATGCGCCGTCGGTTGCTGGTACCTCTGCAGCTCGAGAACACGGTACCTACCAACACAAGGCGGATTCCGGGGTTGGTCCAGGGGTACGCCGGCGTGGACAATCTCTTTCGCGTGCCTGATGCTGTGATAGTGGATGGCGAGTTCGCGATCAACCCGCAATTCGAGTGGACTGGGGGCGGCGTTGCGTCAACGACTGAAGATCTCGCACTCTGGGCGAAAGCGTTGTATGAGGGAAGAGCCTTCGACGAATCGATGCTGCCAATCATGCTGGATGGGGTGCCGGCGAGGCTTGGCCCAAACACCGAGTACGGACTCGGTGTAATCATTCGCCCAACGCCGCTGGGCGTAAGCTGGGGACACAGCGGCTTCTTCCCAGGATATCTCACCGAGATGGCCTATTTCCCTGACCACCAGATCGCCGTGGCAGTTCAGATCAATTCGAGCGATTTCCAGAACCTGAACATGCCGGTTGGGCGAATTCTCATCGAGCTTGCTACTGCAGTTGCGGAGAGTCGTTAGTCAGCCTTTCTCTTGCCGCTGAGTGACGCGGATGAACGCGGAAAACAACAGGGGATTGGGTTTCCCCACCCAGCCCCCACGAAGGTCCGCGTTGCTCCGCGTCGGTCCGCGGCGAATCTCCCGCATTGATCCACCGCGGCATTTCGGCTTAGGTTAAAGCCTCACATCATATCTCATTCGATTCAGCATCTTTGGGAGGCAACATGCCGTCCTCCAGCACGTTCGTTCGTATTTCAGTCCCCGCGCTAGCAACATTGTTGCTACTCATCGTCGCCTCTACGCTCGACGCCCAACGTACCGTGAAGCCCGTCCTCCATGGACGCCATTGGGTAGCCATCACGGGAAAGCCGCTTGGCGCAACTGCCGGCGCGGCAATATTCCATCAAGGTGGTAACGCCGTCGACGCAGCATGTGCGATGCTCGGCGCTACGTCCACGATGTTCGACGTGCTCAGTTGGGGAGGGGAAACGCAAGCCCTCATCTACAATCCAAATACGGGTGAAGTCCACGGAATCAACGCATTGGGCGCAGCACCAACTGGGGCGACGCCCGAGTATTTCCGGGATCAAGGAATGCGTTTTCCTCCAGAATACGGCCCGCTCGCTGCGGTGACACCTGGGACTCCGGGTGGTCTGATGGTGATGCTTGCCGAGTACGGTACCATGAGCCTCGCCCAGGTACTGGAGCCGTCAATCCAGATGGCAGACGGATATGCTATTGAGGCCTCCGCGGCCAACTCGATGGAACGCTCCAAAGAGCGACTGAAGACGTGGCCATACTCACGCGACGTATTCCTGCCACACTTGGGGGAGGAACGTGAAGCTCCGTTTCCTGGTGAAATCTTCAGACAACCCGATCTGGCTGCCACTCTCCGCAAACTTGTTGAGACCGAGCAGGAGGCACTTGCTCAGGGCAGGACTCGGAAAGAGGCCATCTACGCCGCATACGATCGGTTCTACAAGGGCGATATTGCTGAGGAGTTCGTACGAGGGTCGCAGGAAATGGGTGGGCTGCACACGATGGGAGATCTCGCCAACTGGCAGGTTTATGTCGAGGAACCCGTGAAGACGACGTATAAGGGAGTTGAAGTCTTCAAACTCACGACCTGGGTTCAGGGCCCCGTCATGTTGCAGGCGCTGAACATGCTCGAGGATGTGGACCTTCAATCGATGGGGTTCAACAGCACGCGATACATCCACACGCTCTATCAGGTGATGAACCACGCGTTCGCCGATCGTGACTTTTACTACGGAGATCCCTACTACCCGCCGGAGGAGCCGATCGAGGGTCTCCTTTCCAAAGACTATGCTCGCGAGCGGTTCGCCCAGATCAACTGGGAGCGGAATGATCCTGACGTGAAACCCGGGAACCCGTATCCGTTCCAGGGTGGAGTGAACCCTTTCCTGCATCTCTTGGAGGATTGGACTAGCGCACCGCCATCCTCCAGCCAGGGATCTGGTTCGCAACCGACGCAGTCGATCGAAGCCGAATTCTTCACCGGCACCACTTCGATCCAGGCTGCAGATGAAGAAGGCTGGGTGGTCTCTGTCACACCAAGCGGTGGGTGGATTCCCGCGACGATAGCGGGGCGCACGGGAATCGGAATGAGCCAACGCATGCAGAGCTTTGTGCTCGATGAGAGACAGAATCCTTATAATCTCGTGGAGCCCGGCAAGCGCCCCAGAGCTACGTTGACACCCGGTTTGGCTCTGAAAGACGGAAAGCCGTACCTGTCATTCGCGGTGCAGGGCGGCGACACGCAGGATCAGAATCTGCTTCAGTTCTTCCTCAACATCGTCGAGTTCGGAATGAACGTCCAACAGGCCGCCGAGGCGCCGAACATCAACAGCTATCAGATGGGAAGTTCATTTGGTGCTCACAGGTCGCAACCCGGCAGGTTGACGCTGAACGAATCGGTACCTCCCTGGGTTCGGGCCGAGCTGGCCGAAATGGGATATACTCTGAGCTATAGATCCCTTACTTCCGGACCGATCAACGGGATCTTCTTCGACTGGGAACACGCCACGATGTGGGGTGGATCCAGCCACCATGGTGAGGACTACGGAATAGCCTGGTAGGACGAGTGGAGCCAGGCGTTTTGCTCAGGCATGCCTGGCTCCGTTGAATCTTAGAGGTATTGGTCGAACCCCGGTCGCAATTCCTCGAGTGCGCTGTCGATGGACCACGGTATGCCCAGTGATTGCGTGTCCAGCACCACGATCGCGTTAATCGCCGAGTCTTCATTGGTGGCAGCTCGTAGCCGTTCGATAAAGGAACGGTTCACCGCGCGCACCCTCTCGTAAATGGCCTTGAGCCCATCCAACTCCAACTCGGCGGTTTTGCCGTCTCTCTTTCGGAGGTATTGTGCCAGCAGGTACATGGACGTCGCACGGTAGGTTGTTTCCTCCTGGCTGGCCCACGGAACGTGAAAGCGTGCCATGGGGCGAAAATAGGCCGTCAGGGGACACCCGCTGGTCGCCATGATCAATCCCATGAGGGCGCTGATGCCTCGTTGGGCCGGGACCTCCTGTGTGTAGCTACGCTCCGCAGTCGTTACCTCATTGGTGATCCACTCATGCGACAAAACGCGTGCGAACCCGCTTACCAGGTTCACGAGGTTTGCTGCAGCAGGGCAGTGCGTTCGATCGTCGGGTGAGATGGGACAATCAGCACACTGGTGGAAGCCCAATTCTGTCCACGAAGGAAGCTCATCCGGAACGCTATCAATAAGCTCGAGCGTGTCTGGATCCAACTTGAGATCGAACGTCTCTGAAGCGCTATCTGCGAGGGTGAACTTGTAGGATATCTCGATCGGGCCCATCTAGCCTCCTTTCGCCACAATTCTCTGAAGCCTACTTCGCAATGATCGACCAAATGTTTTGCCTGCGGCCTTCATTTGCAAGCAATTCCATTGCGTTGCCCCCCTCGTTTGATAGGTTTCAGCGCTTCGGAAGGCTCATTTGTGGGACGGCATAGACAGGTACCACGATCGACCGGGACGGTTATGATCACAGCACCAAAGCCTTGCATACTCACGCGTTGTTTGACTGTGGTCAGCATGTGCCTGGTCAGTGTTACTGCGTTTGGGCAAGAAACGGACTCAAACCAAGCATCGCGCGGTTCGGGCATCTCAATCATTCCGTTTCCATTCATCTTCTACACACCCGAGACCAAAGTCGGTTTCGGCGGTACAGTGCAAACCCTATTCAGGTTTTCGCATGGTGGT
>CAYTDU010000322.1:0-6326 GCA_964436395.1 uncultured Gemmatimonadaceae bacterium
CGGCATGGGAAACCGACCCTGACGTGCGTCCGCTGCCACTCGCGTGCAAAGCGCTAGGGGGCGGCATCGTTGAGAGCACTGGCACAGCGCTGAGTCCGATGACTCGTCAGCTGGCCGGCGATGTCGCTCGCAGTGTGCCCGGCGCTGAAGTTGTGTTGAACCGCATCCATATCGAGGAAGCCTCGAGCGAACCTTCCGAACCTGAACTCGCTCCCGAAACCGGCTGAGTTTATTCGGCACCGGACGTCCATTCCATGACACTAGCACCGCAATACGATCCCCTGGCGATCGAGTCAGGCATATATAGACGTTGGCTGGATGCCGGCGTGTTCACTGCAAACGTCGAATCCGACAACGATCCGTACGTGATCGTGATACCCCCGCCCAACGTGACCGACGTATTGCACTCGGGACACGGGCTAAATAACACGCTCCAAGACGTCCTGATCCGATTCGAACGCATGCGCGGACGCGAGGCCATGTGGCTTCCAGGCACGGACCACGCCGGTATCGCCACGCAAAACGTGGTCGAACGTGCTCTACAGCGGGAGGAAAAAAAGTCACGCCACGATCTGGGACGAGAGAAGTTCGTGGAGCGCGTATGGGAGCATGTGGGGAAAACCGGTAACACGATTCTCGAGCAGCTCAAGGCCATCGGTTGTTCGTGCGACTGGACGCGCACCCGCTTCACCTTCGATGACGAGTACTCGCACGCCGTCAGAAAGGTGTTCGTCGACCTACACGACGCCGGTCTGGTGTACAGGGGCCTGAGGGTGATTCACTGGTGCCCGCGCTGTCACACATCGCTGTCGGACGAAGAAGCCGAGTTCTCGGACAAATCCGGCCATCTGTATCACATCGCCTACACTGTGGTCGATCCCAAGGACGGAGGTCCGAAGGAAGCGGTTGTCGCTACCACGCGCCCCGAGACGATGTTCGGCGACGTCTGCCTCGTATTGCATCCCGACGACGAGCGCTGGAAGGATTATGAGGGATGCAGTGTGAGGATACCGCTCACGCGCGTCGAGATCCCTATGCGCACCAGCAAAGCTGTCGAACGCGACTTTGGCACGGCAATCCTCAAGGTCACCCCGGCACACGACGCCAACGATTTCGACATTGCCGAAGAGTTGGGTGGCTTCGATCGCCCAGTGATCATCGGCGAGGACGCGAACATGCTGAAAAGCGATCGCGTTCCCGAAGGTCTGCACGGCATGGAGCGTTTCGAGGCCCGAGCGAAGATCGTAGAGCTCTTGAAGGAGACGGGGCAACTCGTGAAGGTGGAGGACTACGACCACGCGCTTCGGTACTGCTACAGGTGCAAGCAGCCCGTGGAGCCGTTGTTGTCGAAGCAATGGTTCGTGAAGATGAAACCGTTGGCGGAACCGGCGCTCGAAGCATACAGAAGCGGCAAGCTCAAGTTCGTTCCCGAGCGCTGGGGCAAGGTTTACGAGCACTGGATGACGAACATCCGCGACTGGAACATCTCGCGACAGCTTTGGTGGGGGCACCGTATACCGGCGTGGTTCTGTGACAATGAGGATTGCGATCACATTACCGTTGCGATAGACACGCCCACGGCGTGCGGCAAGTGCGGAGGATCGGTCCATCAGGACGAGGACGTACTCGACACCTGGTTCTCGTCGTGGTTGTGGCCGTTTGCGACTTTCGGCTGGCCAAACGAGACTCCGGACTTGCAGCGATTCTATCCGGGACACACTCTAGTCACGGCACCGGACATAATCTTCTTCTGGGTCGCCCGGATGGTGATGGCGGGCTACCACTTCATGGGCGACACACCGTTCGAGACAGTGTATCTGAACGGAGTGGTTCGCGATCCACAGCACCGAGCCTTCTCCAAGTCGCTGGGCAACGGGATCGACCCGCTGGACGTCGTGAAGCTCTACGGGGCCGATGCACTGCGGTTCACGCTGGTGGCGGGCGCGGCGGCCGGCACCGACATCATCATGGATCGGAGCGACCTCCAAGCGACCTTTGCAGCGGGCCGGAACTTCTCGAACAAATGTTGGAACATCGGCCGGTTCATCGTGTCGAACCTGGAAGGTCCGACCAGGTCCGTCGAAGAGATCGATGATTCGGAACTCGAACTCGCGGACCGTTGGATCCTGTCGCGGTGCCAGCGGACCATCGAAACCGTGACAGACGCTCTGGTTCGATTCCGGCTGAACGATGCCGCCAACTCCGCCTACCATTTCATCTGGGACGAACTAGCCGACTGGTACGTGGAGCAGGTCAAGCCTCGGCTCTACGGGACCGTTCCGGGTGGAGACGTTGCGCGCGGGGTGTTGTGTCACGTATTCGAGACCGCTCTGAAGCTGCTCCACCCCATCACACCGTTCATGACGGAGGAGCTTTGGGGACATTTGGTTGGCGATCGCGAAGATCTGCTCGCCGCATCCAGGTGGCCCGACGTCGACGAAACGCGCGTGAACGATGGCGTCGAAGCCTCGTTTGGCAGGGTGCAGGCCGCCGTCTCCGCGATCCGCACGGTGCGGGCGGAGTATCGGGTCGCGCCTAGCAAACAGGTGCGCACGATCATCCAGGCGGTAGATGAGACCGCTCGTATCGATTTCGAATCCGAGCGTGCGACCATCGAGCGGCTTGCCAAGGTGAGTGAGCTGGTGATGGATGCGGAACCCGGAGACGAGGTCGGGGCTCATGCGGTCCTGGCCGGCGGGTCTTCACTTTTCGTGCCTCTCGGTGACGCCATCGACGTCGAGAGCGAAATCGCCAGGCTGGGCGGCGAACTCGAGAGGATCGACAAACAACTTGCGGGAGTGACCGCAAAGCTACAAAACGAGAACTTCGTGAGTCGTGCACCTGCAGAAGTAGTAGAACGGGAACGCGAGAAGGAGCGGTCGTGGAAGGAGCAGCGAGAAACACTCGCCGCCAAATTGCACGCGTTGGGCAAGTAGCGCTACTGCTCTCCGCCTGCGCGACGATCCAGGACCCGCCTGGTGGGCCGCCGGATTTCGACCCTCCTTTCATCGTATCGGTCACACCCGATTCCGGGGCCGTAGTCGCAGACTTCGACGACGACGTTCAGGTTCGATTCAACGAGGTGATCGACGAGCGCTCCGGGTCAGGGCTCGAGAACCTGGTGCTACTGTCGCCTCGACCCGAAGAACTCAATGTGTCCTGGAAACGTTCCAGGATCACCATCAAGCCCAAAGACGGCTGGCAGGCGAACATAGTATACCAGCTCACGCTGCTGCCTGGGTTCGCCGATCTGCGGAACAACCGGCTCGATTCGACCAAGACGGTCGTGTTCTCCACTGGCGGCGAAATCCCCGACACCAGAATCACCGGTACCGTGCTGGACTGGGAACAGGGCGGTGCGGCGCCGGGCGCACTCGTCGAGGCAATAAGGCAGCCCGACTCACTCGTGTTCATGTCCAGCGCGGATTCGGTAGGCGACTTCGAGATCAGGTACCTCCATCCCGGCACATACCTCCTATCGGCCACGGTGGACCAAAACGACAATCGAATGCGGGATTACCGGGAGGTGTTCGACTCGGTAACGGTTCAGTTGGATTCGAGTCTATCCCATGTGATGTGGGCGTTTGCGCACGACACCGTTGGGCCGAGAATCAGCGAAGTCACAGACTTGGACAGCGTGACCATACAAGTCGAATTCACACAGAAGCTGGTGCCCGGTGAACCCGACGACACGGTGGTGAAGGTTTTTGCGTTACCCGACACGACGCTGGTGGAAACCGTTGCGATATGGAACCAACCGACCTACGACTCGGTACGAACAGAGGAGGCTGTCGCAGATTCTATCAGGCAAGCCGCGGTTGCTGATTCTATGGCGGCCTTGGAGGCGGAGGCAGATACGGCGGGTGCAGCGGGCGCTGACACCGCAAGGGCACCGGCCGCTGACACATTAGGGGCGGCGGCGGACTCAATTGTGGAGGGGTTGTTGCAGGTTGTTGATTCGGCAGGTCAGATAATGGAAGACAGTGCAGCAGTTACCATCACCGAGGCTGGTGATACTTTAATGGTAGCTGCTGCCGCAGACACCAGCCGTGTGCTGGAGCTGCTTTCGGAACGTCCGGAATTGAGTTCGACATGGTTCGTACGCCTGGCAGCCAGCATGGTGCCTGGTGCTCGTTATTTCGTCACCGCGGTCGCCGAAAATGTCTCCGGTGCAATTGCGGAATCGGAGAACCTACTCATTCTCCCAGAGCCGGTCGACACGACCGAGGTTCCCGCGGACACCACATGACCGATCCGCGGCAACGACTGCCCGCAGTGAACGCGCTGTTGGATGAGGCGGAGAGAAGTGGGCTGCTGGCGCAATTCCCCCGGCAAGCTGTCGTGGACGCCATTCGGGCGGCACTCTCCGATGCTCGCCAATTCGGCGGAACACCACCGCCTTCCGGCTGGCTCGATTCCATAGCATTTCACGCAAGGAACTGGAACCGTACGACCCTCGTCGGAGTCGTTAACGCGACGGGCGTCGTGCTGCACACGAACATGGGTCGCGCCCCGCTCGCCGATGCCGCGTTCGAGGCGGCTGAACAGGCTCTGAGATATTCGACGCTGGAGTTGGACCTTAACACTGGCGAGCGCGGTTCCCGCCAGGACAACCTGCGCGCCTTACTGCGCGAGGTGACCGGGGCCGACGACGGTCTCGTGGTGAACAATGCCGCCGCAGCGATGTTTCTGCTACTCAACACGCTCGCCGAAAACGCCGAGACAATTGTGTCGCGCGGAGAGTTGGTGGAGATCGGCGGATCGTTCAGGATTCCCGAGATACTCGCCAAGAGCGGCAGCACGCTCAGGGAAGTGGGAACTACCAACCGGACCAGGCTCAAAGACTACACCCTCGCGCTGAGCCCGCGGACCGGTGCACTGCTGAAGGTGCACAGATCCAACTTCGAAATCCTGGGTTTCACCGAAGACACCGCGCTGAGCGAGTTGGTGAACCTAGGAAAGGCGCGGGGAATACCAGTCATCCACGACATCGGAAGCGGCCTCCTGGTTGACCTGTCGGCGTACGGTTTAGACGGGGAGCCCCTGGTTCGTGACAGCGTGGCGGCCGGTGCGGCGACGGTCTTCTCGGGAGACAAGCTGGTGGGTGGACCGCAGGCCGGTATCATCGTAGGCCCGGCCGATGTCATCAAGCTGGCGAGGAGCAACCCCCTGGCTCGGGCATACCGCCCAGACAAGTTCACGATCGCGGCGCTGGAAGCAACACTGGGGTTGTATCGCTACCCAGACCTCGCGATTCAGGAAATACCGGCGCTGGCCATGTTGGTGGCACCACCAGATGAGCTGGCACGGCGCGCCGCAGTTCTGGCAACGATGCTACCGGGAACGGAAATGGTTCCCGGCGAATCGGCAGTGGGTGGAGGTTCGTTTCCCGGCAGACAGCTCGAGACGACGCTGGTGAGTTATGCATGCGAGTCACCCAAATCCGTATTGGAAGTGTTGAGGCACAACGACCCACCGGTGATCGCTCGGGTGGCGGATGGAAGCGTTCTTTTTGATGTACGCACAGTAAGAGATGAGGAGTTCGAAATCATAGCGAATGCATTGGCGACAGTTCGTGCACGCTGACGCCAGTCGGGATTGTGTCGAGGAGTGATCCTGGCCAAATTCCGCGAGCAGAAATTTCGCATATCGGCTGCACGCAGGAGGATGTTCGAAGTGAAGTTCAAGGCAATAACGACGGTCGCAACAGCGATCGTCTTGACTACTACGCCGGTAACCGCGCAACAAGAAGCTGCACCGGAAACGCCTGTGCTTCCGATCAGCTACGGCGAGACGCTGTCCGGATTCCTGACAGCGGCGGATGATTCGCTGGCGGACGGATCGCACTTTAAGATGTTCTTTTTCTCGGGTGACGCGGGTGATACTGTTTCGATATCAGTCAACTCTATCGACTTCAATGCGCACCTACTTCTCGCAGATTCGGTGGACAGAGTTCTCGCAGACGACGGAGATAGCGGCGGATTGTGCAATTCTCACCTGATGCACGTCCTCCCGACGTCCGGCCGTTACATCGTGTACGCAACCACCTTTTACCCACACGACGTGGGCGAATTCGAGATCTCTCTGAACCAAGGAGCTACTGAACCGAGTAGCACTCGAACCTGCGGCGGCTTTTTCGACAAGGAGGGCACACTCACCGTCGGCGATTCAGCCATGGGAACGCTTGGTCCTCCAAACGCCAAACTCGGGCCCAGCTATTATCAGGTCTGGGGAATCGATGTGCCGGAAGGTGACACAGTCACGATTGACCTACAGTCGATCATATTCGACGCTCGTCTAACGCTCTACCGCGGTTTTGCCACGGC
>CAYTDU010000323.1:0-6319 GCA_964436395.1 uncultured Gemmatimonadaceae bacterium
CTCGACGACGCCTACTACGAGAACCGGTTCGACACCAAGCCGTGGATGCTGATCTACAAATCACAGCAGCTGGACGGGCCGTTCTGGGACCGTGCATCGCTCAATACTCGATATGAGTCGATCGAGATTCCCACCTTTGTGATCGGCGGTTGGTACGACGGTTATAGGGATGCAGTGGGACGCATGCTCGAGCACATGGACGCACCGGTGAAAGCAATGGTGGGGCCCTGGGCTCACTCGTTCCCGCACAACGGATATCCCAGACCACAGATGGAGTGGCGACATGAAGCGGTACGCTGGTTTGACCAGTGGCTCAAGGGAGATGACACCGGAATAATGGCCGAGCCGGCGTTTGCGGTTTATGTACGTCACTGGTATCCGCCAGGTGAGTCGCTCGAGGAAATTCCGGGAGAGTGGCGCTTCGAAGAGGGATTTCCGCTCGAGCGGACCGAGTACCGCAGCCTGTTCCTCGGCGCCGACCACTCGCTGCGCGAACGCTCGTCGGGCGTCGGCGTTCACAACCTCGAATACGACCCAACGGTGGGCATGGAGGGTGGAGGACCAGTGATGTGGTGGGGTGACCTAACACCAGACCAGCAACCGATGGATGATGCCAGTCTGGTGTACGACAGCGACCTGCTTACCGAGGAGTTCGAGATCCTTGGCTTTCCACGAGCCTTCCTGAACGCCTCCGCTGACGCGCCGCTCGCGAGTTGGGTGGTGCGTTTGTCTGACGTTGCGCCGGACGGCTCGGTGACACAGGTGGCCGGGGCCGGGTTCAACGGCGCGCATCGCAACTCGTCACAGAACCCGGAACCGCTCAAGCCCGGTCGCGAGTACGCGCTAGAGATCGAGCTGCACTTCACTTCGTGGGTCTTCCAGCCGGGACATCGAGTTCGAGTCGCTGTTACAAACTCACAATGGCCCATGTTCTGGCCCACGCCCTACTCAATGACGACTTCTTTGCGACTCGGCGGTCACGATGCGACACGCATAGTCCTGCCGGTGATTCCCTATGAGGATCGTCCCATACCCAAGTTCCTACCTCCGGCCGAGCCAAAGCCTGGTTTGCCTGGCTTCGGTCCTTTGACAATTGACGAGGGTGATGCGACCACGTCCGGCTATGCTGAAGTGGAGGGTCTGACGTACGACGAGGCAACAGGCAAGGCGACGCTCGTGGCTACAAACAGCTTCGGATATCAATATCCCTGGGGACAGGCGAGGAGATCGCAGAAGATCACCCATTCCACTCACAAGCAAGATCCAGCCAATTCGTCCGTACGCACCGAGTATGCCAGGACCATTCTGGTCGGCGACCGTGAGTTGCTCTTCGAGGCAGTCCTCGATTTCAAGAGCGATCTCGAGAACTTCTACTACGTCTACACGCGCAGGGTTTTGGAGAACGGAGTACTGCTACGAGAAAAGACTTGGGACGAGATCATTCAGCGAGTGTTCCATTGAATCGTCATGTCACCGGCCTTCCCAACCTGCTCTCACGGCAATGGTGGAGTTCGCCAGGTTTCCTCCCAACCTCCACTCTACCGTGTCGCCGGCGGACACCATGACTGGTGGTGCGGTATAACGCTGTCGAGACCCGATCGGCACTACTACCAGCTGCAGGTAGTCGTTGGATGCTGTGACCCAACTGGGCATCTCGAATTCGCGCGAGGTATATGAATTTACTGTGCCTATGCGATCGTAGATGTTGCCGTTTCTCACCGCGTATACACGCACGTCCAGCCAATTGCCGTTGTCTACATGCACTATGACAGGGCGATCCGGAGCTTGCTCAATCAGCTCTTCAGTCTGGACCTGCGCATTCGCCTGTGAAGCGGCCCCGGCCAGAAGTGCGACCGCCGCGATCGTTGTCGCGAATACCTTGTGCATGGCTGCCTCCATTCCTCCCGGAGGAGTTGGGCATCGCTGTGCCGCAGAGGGCGCTCTGCGATCATAGTCTAATTGTATCCGGTATTGGCCGTGTCGCATAGATCCTCTGCCGGCATCAATCGGATGTTTCTCTGTTCGTGACACACACCCTCAGATTGTTACAACTCCAATACGTAGCAGTTGGTTCCCATGTTTTTGGTTTGCTTAGTTCGTGAGTTGACAGGGCCGAGTATCTTGGCTCCAGGTGGAGGCGGGACGCGAGACTGGATTGCCCTGGAAGGGTAAAGAAGCCGACGCGTCTACTCAAAACACCCAGGACAGCTTGGTGAACAGAGTCCGGTATTGACCTTGCTTATCCCCGATTTGTAGAGGGCCTTGCTGATAAGCAAGCTGCACCGATCCAAAGGGCGGGAAGAACCTCCAGACGTACACGAATTGAGTGGTCTCCCTTTCGGTATCGAACTGAGGGTCTCCAAAACTGCCGGTCAGGTCGAACTTTGATTGGTAGAACAGCTTGAAGAACATGTCTTTGTTCACGTAGTAGGTGGCTCTCGCATAATGAATCCAACTGCTCCTGTCGCCTGGATCGGGATCGAAGTGCACGCGTGTAAGATCATATGTGGCGTTCAAAGCATCCGTCAGTTTCAGGTCGATCTTGCCGCCGAACCTCACCAAATCGCTGCCGAAGTTTGTGCCCCTGCCGAAATATGCGGTGACCGACTTGCCTGCCCTCGTGTTGAATGTGAGATCCGCTTGGTATAGCGAGTTTCTAAAATCCCTCTCGAAGAGGCCTTCTTCCTGGGCCTTGAATTCCTCTCTGTTGGTGAGCTTCAGGCCCCACTTCTTCAAGAAGTTGAGCGTGAGAGTGTTGCTGAGATCCCAACTGCGCAGATCGCCTGATTGGCTCCAGTACCGATTGTAGTTGACCGATGGGGTGAGATCTTGAAGACCGTAACTGTTGATCCAAAACTGTTTGCGAATATTGGAGTCGACCTCTTTCCTGTTGTCGTCGCGTATGAAACCGATCCGGTTCATGTTTTCACGCACATTTTCACCGACATGTGTATACCGCACGTGAAAATGGCCGGTCTGCGCGTCGTAAGACGGCCTGACGAAGTATGTCCACGCGCCGTCGTCGAAATCTCCGTAGGACCTGATTAACTGGGTAGTCATGCCTAGGAAATCCGAGAAGAATAGTGTCCCGACTAATCCCAGCGATCCTTCGTTCTCTCCGTCGTACGTTCGGTTGGCGCCTATGAGGCCGATGTTGGATGCTTTCGGAAGCTCCCTACTGACTCGGAACACGGAGTAGTATGCGTTTTCGCCGGTGCTGCTGGGAGCCAGGGCCGATGAATCCGATTGGGTGACGAGGGCGTTCAGCCTGCATGCCCCGATCTTGCCATTGATCTTGCCTCCCCAGTCAGTCTCTCCAATGCGCCGGGAATAGAACTGCCGAATCCTGGTCGAGTAGTTCTCACCGCCTTCCAGGAAGAACGGCCGCTTCTCGGGGTATGAGAGCTCGAAGCGCGTGAGGTTCACTTGTTCAACGTCTGCCTCGACGGTGGCGAAGTCAGGATTGATGGTGAGGTCTACCCCGAGATTGCTCGACAAGCTGTATCGAACATCCAATCCGACTTCCGCGTCATCTTTTTCCCCTTCGGTAAATGCAGCCTGAACGTAGGGTATGATTGCGTAGTCCTTGGTTACCGCATCAATCAGGTCGAGACCGGTGATACTTCCGATTTCTGCGATACGAAACCACTCGGGCAGATCAGCGGCCCAGTGGCTTTGCTCGAGGTTCCTGGGAATCCAGCGGAAAACGTTCATTCCCCAACTCTGGGAACGTCGGTCGAATCGAACCGCCTCGAAGGGGATTGCCACCTCCGCCGTCCATCCGTCGGTATTCACCGATCCTGCTGACAGCCAGTTTCCGTCCCAGGTGATATCACGCGTGCGACCGTTGTCAGCCCACCGTTCATCCTGTTGGGTTCCCAATGAATTGACCACGAATACGTAGGCATTGTTATCGTCGTCGAACGTATCCAAAATCAGGGCGACGGCATCATCAAGTTGGACTTCTCCGTCTCGCCGCGTGATAGCCCGCGAGATGGCCGTTGGATCGGAGTCTTTGCAGTCGATGCCGAAATACATCCGCCGGTCGTCGTACAAGACATATATTGATGTTTGCTGGGAAGCTGCGCTGCCTCTATTTGGCTGCATCTGCATGAAACCCGTTGCAGCATCCGCGTTTAGCCACGTAGCCTCGTCCAAAATGCCGTCGATTATTATTGGTCCTGAGGCTCTGCCGGCATTTACTTCCTGCCCCGAAATCCTTGGACTCAGCAGTGTGGAGGTCGCGAGAGCAGTGATCAGGACACGAGCGCAGCGAGTGAAACCTTCGCGTTTCATAGTTGCTTTTCCGTTCCCTATGGTTCTTTGCGTTGAAACTACGAGAGGTTCGACCGTGGCATTATTGGCCATAGGCGGGCGCCAAAGATCCCATCTCAAAATGTTACGACCTCGCCGCACTCGGCATGTCGGCCGAGCATCATAAGTTACATTGGCCGAAAGGTGTTTAGGGGTTCGAGGAGACAGGCCCCCCGTAATGTTCTGCCACGGTTCACGAAGGTGAGAAGACGCGATGAGCAAAACGAGCATCGTGTTGATCGCAGTCCCTCAATGGCTGTGATTTGGGAGCCAACTCGGTGCAATTGACTCTCATGCCTGTTTAGTTGACTGCCGGTTGACTCTCGCTCTGTATGGTGCTATTCCAAACCTGACGATAATTGCGCCGGCAGCCTTACGGTTTTGCCGCCTGACAGACGCCGCTGTAGACGCCCGCCCGACGACTAGGCCTGTAAGCTTGCCGGACTTCCGGTCAAAGGGCTGGAGTTGAAGAGGAGGGTACTTGATGCGCGTCGGCTTGACTGCGTTGGCAACGGCTGTCCTCGGATGTTTTCCGGCAGTGGCACAACAGTATGGTTCTGCTTTGGCGGGAGCGTTGACTGACTCCACCACGGCTGCGCTGTTTGCATCTCAGGAGCTTCTGACACTTACCATAGATGCTCCCCTCGAGACGATTTTCCACGAAAGAGGCCAAAAGAGCACTGAATACGCCGGCGTCTTGAGTTACGAAAACCCCCGGGGCGAATCCGTCGACATCCCCGTCGACCTGAGGACAAGAGGCAAGACGCGGCTTCAGGCAAGCGTTTGCGAGTTTCCGCCGCTGCGGCTCGACTTTTCGACGAACGATGTGGACGGGACCATCTTTGCGAGTCAGGACAAGCTGAAACTCGTAACGCATTGCCAGGACAATCGGTCCGAACACGAGCAGTATGTGTTGCAGGAGTATCTCATCTATCGAAGTTACAATGTGCTGACGGATGTCAGTTTCAAGGTACGGCTGGCCCGGGTCACCTACATCGATACGGATCGTGAGCGTGACACCCTCACGAGATATGCCTTTCTCATTGAAGACGAAGAGCAACTCGCGGCGCGGAATGGTTGGGGCGTTGTGCGCGTTCCCAGGATTCCCCCGGACGCCATTGACCCGTTGCAGCTGAGCTTGCTCGAGATCTTCCAGTACATGATCGGCAACACCGACTGGTCCGCCTTCATGAAAGAACAGGATAGACTCGAGTGCTGTCACAATACCAAACCCATAGGAGACGCTGCAACAGGTCCAGTGTTTCCGGTGCCCTACGATTTCGATATCACCGGTGTTGTCTCGACTCGGTATGCGCACCGTCTGTTCCGAGAGAATCTCGATCGGATGGACCTGCCTAGCGTGCGTGAAAGGCTCTACAAGGGTCGATGCGCGTCTCAGCCGTATCTGGAACACACGTTCCGAGTTTTCAATGAGAAACGGGATGAGATATACGGACTGTACCGCGACCAGGAGGGCCTCGAAGCTGACATCTTGGAGAAGTCACTCGAGTACTTGGATGAGTTTTACGAGATCATCAACGATCCTGTCAAAGTGCGGCGAGAGATAAGTCGCAACTGCAGGCGGATATGACTGGCGAATCCGATCTCGATGCCGTCCCCCGAGCGCCGGATGCGCCCGGGGGATTGATCTAAGCCAGGTCCGAATTGAATATGTCGTGGGTGACCTTCCAGACACCGTCTTCTCGTTTGTGCCAGACCTCGATGTATTTGCCCACGTCGTCAATCGGTGCGGCATCCGGCGGGGACAGCGTCATTGCATAGGTGCCGTAAACCCATGCACAATCATCTTTGCCGCCGATTTCGACGAGATTGTTGGTGAAGTTGGTGATTTCAGGGAACGATTTGAGAAATTCCGTTATTGCCTTTCGTCCGCGCACCGCGGGAGAATTCGCCGGAAGAACGACTGCATCCTCGCTGTAGTAGGTCTCGGTGTAGGTCTCCCAGTCAAAAGGTTTGATGTTCGCGATTGCCACGACCTTGGCTG
>CAYTDU010000324.1:0-6317 GCA_964436395.1 uncultured Gemmatimonadaceae bacterium
AACGACGGTGATACCTAGACCGTCACTGTCAGCCGAGAAGTCCCCGAAGGCGATCGCAAAGCCTCCCGATGGCAAAGGTGCCACAACGGGATCCGCGTCAAACGGAACTTCCGGCCACATCGCCGAGCCAAGACGCACGCCGACCGGAGAGAAAGTATGAATCGCAACTCGACTTTCGTCACCTGCATCGCCGGAGAGCTCAAGCAGGACCACGGCGTGACCCTCGCCATTCCCGGCCACCGGATGCCTGCCCAAGCCCAGAAACCTCTCGGTCACCAGATCGTCACCAGCGATGCGGTCGACGACCGTGCACGCGGAACTGCAAGCGCGATCGTCGCTCGACGACGGATCGATGCCATCGTCGCACTCTTCGGTTAGCAGATCCCTCCAGCCGTCTCCACATTGATTCGGCACCGGGGGACCGTCGGGTGGCCCGTCAACTTGCTGGTCCTCCGGTACGTCCTCGGTGACGTCGTACAATGCGTCAGGGGGATTCGCGTCGATATCGGTAGATCCGTCCGACGCGTCATCGGCTACGTCCGGTTGCACTTCCGGACCGGCATCGAGCGCGTCATCGCTGTCGGGTGCATCGCTCATCACATCCGCACTGTCGAGGTCGGCGTCTGTGCCCCCGTCTCCACCTGGGTCTGGTGGATCGACACAACCGGAACCCATGAGCACTAGCGCAGCTGCAACGACGGTGCTGCTGGTGGAGACGGGGAATAGCTTCAACACGCCCACGAGACACCTCCTCTTCGTTCTCCTAACGGTGCGTTCTGCTGAAGCAGGCTACGGATGGGGTTCAATCACCGACCAGTATCGATAGTTCAGGATGAGCTGAACGTCTTCGAGTCGGTGCCAGTGCAGATCCGGGTTTTCCCAGATACGCAAACGGTAGCTCCCGTCCAGCGGTCGGCCTCGCATCTCCTCCTTCAAGATGCCCGACTGGGAAACCAACGACTGGTCAGCAGTGCCGAGTGGAAGCGAGATGTACCTCTCGGCGGCAAGCGCCTTGCCGTGACGGATTGCAGCTTGCCCGAAGTTGAAGTGCTGAGCGTCAGTTCGGCTGATGTCACCGTTCCAGCTCACAACGGCAACGTCGAAAGCGTCGTGGACAAGCGTGTACTCAGTATAGCCGGATCCGTAGCATGACATGCTGGACTCATCCGAACAGTCATGCACTCCGGTCCCCACAAGGTTCACTGCAAGCGTGCGGTGGCGGTAGTTGTAATTGCCCGCTGCAAGCTTCCCGGTGAATTTGGACCTGCCTGTAGCTAACCCGAGAGTGTCGATCACGATCGGCGCACCGAATTCGTAGAAGCAGCCTGTCGAATCGCAGCGCCGCTCGAAGGCGGACTGCAGATCAGCGGAAGCTCCAGGCGGACAGTCAGTCGCCACGTACTTGCGGGACCAAGTCGTTCCAATGTAGACCGTTGGCTGGTCACCCGCACCAGCCGGCTCCAACTGCATGTTCGAAAGGGCTATGCTGCCTGGCTCTGTGAGACTCGTGGATGCTCCGACGACAAGCGTATACCTGCCGGCCGTATCGATATCAAACACCAGCGTATGACGCGGACTCCACCCTCCTTCCCCGGTCGGATCGACATACGGGCTCGAGGTAAACGACGCATCGGGGACAAGGTATCCGTCAGAGCCGAACAACTCCACACGATAGCCAGGTGGCGCTGCGCCAGCCTCCAACGGTGCACCGTCGAACGCGCGAGCTTGATCCCACCACGATAGTACGAAGCGTCCCGCAACAAGGCTCAATTCCTGCGTCACCGATCGCGGCCAGCCTGCCTCAGCAGGCACTTCGCCGTCGTCAGGTTCCCCGATCTCAATCATTTCCTCATGTAGCCAAGTCACTCCTGAGTTCACTCCGTCCACCGGTGGGGCCAGTCCACCTTGCCCAGCACTTCCTGGCTCAGCGTCTCCGCCAATGGCTGTTCCGGTATTCATAGCACCAGCTGCGTCCACACGAAGGCACTTCAAATCGCCATCACCGCAAGGGTTCAGCCGCCACCCATGCAGCGCCGCATCCGTCATCTCGTCGGTTTTGATGAGATCAGACCGCTGAAGCTCTGCCGAGTAGTACAGGAGGTTTGGTGTGTCGAGAAGGCACGAACTGCCAGTGGCCAAGAAGTCATCAGCGAAGGAGAGAATCGCAGTGTCGTCGCCCTCGTGTGATGGGTACTCCACATTGTAGAATTCGACGAAGCTTTGGAGCTTCGCCACGTAGTCGCCGATGTACTGGTCAGCATACTTCGCGATGATCTCCTTGTCGTGCGCGCATGCCGATTCCGAGCTCGAGCCAGTACCTCCGTCAGCGTCGGAGATGTCGCATTCGCGAAGCTCCGCGTAGTCCACTCCGACGAGACTGCAAACGTCATCAGCCCACATGGCAGGGGGATCAAGCACTCCAACGTTCTCGGTGATGGTATTCAGCCGTTTGCCAATCCTCTGCTCGATTGCCAGCCGAGCCAGGTAGGCATAGTACTTGGCCTCGCGCAGAGCGTTCTCGTAACGGATTTTGGTAATGTCGTACTGGCGCCGCAGAACGGTGTTGACGGGCATCATCACCGGCTGGCCATCATCACCGATGAAGAAGTCCTGTCCGGTCCCCTTCGAAACCTCATACCGCGCCTTTTGCTCAGATTCCACTAGGGCATGTGCCTTTGCGAGGGCGTCGGCCGTTGCGGTCCGCGCTTGTCCAAGGGCGCGGTTCATATCTGTGTAGAGGGGGTGAGCCTGCATCTCAAGATGGTTCAGGGCAGCGATCACCTCGTTCTCTTTTTGGGCTTCGCTGTTGTCATCCAAGCTGTCAATTTCGCCAAGCTGGTAAGAGCTCTGCTCAAGGCTTGAGTCCGAAGCGCTCGACTGGGCAATACACGCGCCCATGTTGAACGACATTCCGTAGGAAACACTGGGCCCTGTGAGTCCAGCGCTCATGCCGACGCTTTGAGTCGGGCTACAGGCCGATATCGCTGCGGCGACGGACTGTGCCATTCCGACGTAGATCTGTGATCGCTGAATCGCGAGCCTCGTGACTTCGCTCTCATGCGCGAGATTCGCGCGTACGATACTGATTCGAGCTGCATCGAGCGCGTCACGCAGTCCTTCGAGATCCCCCGCGACCTGTCCCCATGAATCGGCGATCAACTGCAACGACTTCTCGAGCTCCAGGACGAGCGTGCCATGGTTTCCGCGAAGGCTCCCAGTACCGACGCGTCCAGTGGTGTAGTCATCGATGACCCGCTGTGGTACCTGCTCGAGATACAGTCCGCGCAGCAACCCACGAGCGTTTTCCGCCGTTCGGTCAATCCATCTCACCGCGTGATCCAGATCCTCCACTGTCCTGATTTCGGGTGGGTCATCCAAGGCAGGAAGCATTCTGTTTGTCGCGCCAAGGTAGAATGCCAATGCGAAGGCCTGGGTGGCTTGCCAGGCCGCCATGCATGACGTACGGGGCGGATACGAGTTGACGAACGCAGGAACTCTGTTTCGTGGCGTACAAGACGTGGGCAACAATTCACGCCGTGTGAAGTCAAACACGATGTTCTGCGCATTCTGTACCACAATGTCTTCCGTACACGCTGGCCCGATCATAGGCACACCGTCTGCAATCTCTGCGGGACAAAGCTTCGACAAGTCCGGCTGCGTTACGCCAACGCACTCAGTGGAGGCAAGTTCACACGGTTGAATGCAGCTGGGGTCATTCGCCGCGCAAGCAAAACAACTCCAACCGTATCCGGGCTCTTCGTTCGGGTACTCCGTCGTTCTGAAGCACCTGCGGCTACTCAATGAGCACTGAAGACTCTGGCAGGGGTACGAAGTCCAATATTGATACGGAAAGGTTCCGTTGGGGTGGCTTAGCAGACCTTCGCTTGAGGCTTGACTGAAGCATGCCGTCGCCGCACTCAACTCTGTCACGGTCATCGGCCAATTTGGTATGATGCTATCTCCGCGCCAGGCGAACTGCGAGTCCTCGCAGATCTCGTTCTGCATCCACCCGCCACCGATAAGGTTGTTGAATCCGAGCTTTGCGTTGCCATCGTTGCCACGCTTCAGAACTAGCGTTGGCTGTTGCTGGCCGCCGCGAAGGCTGCACATCGCGATTCCCGGCAACGCGACCTTCCGCGCTGCGACCCTGTCGCGCAGCGCGCTGCTCGCATCGCCGCCGGCCAATGATGTGCATGACGCGGAAGCCAGAAGCTTTGAGGTTTCCTCCCACCACTTCGACGCGTCGCCTGCAGTCTGGTAGCCAATCGCAACTTCAGCGTTCGAAAAGATACCAAACCTGTATCCCTGATCAAACCCGATTGCTGAGAGGGCTGCCTCTGCTTCGTCTGGACTCCCACCTCCAAACGGTGAAGCGGAACCCGGACGTAGGGTGCTTGTGAGCGGAAGCATCTGCCCAAGCGTCGATGTATCTCGGTCCGAACCTTCAATCAGATAACCCTCGTCAGTGAATTGGCTTCGGCCGAATACCGAGAAGACCGGCGCATTTGCTGGAGCGTTCGGGCTGGAGAAGTCAGCAGCGACGACCGGTACACGGAATAGAGAATCAGGTGCAATACGTGCGACGCCAGCCAAGGTCCACAGCGCACCTTCGAGCTGCCAAAGGATGCGGTCCCGTTCGATTGCGGAGATTTCCGACCCGTCCGCAGGGACGCGGAACATCCGTTCGAAGTCCTCCGCGAGTGCGGATTCCGAACACGCGACGCCACTGCCCACACGATTGCAGCCCGGCCAGTACACAGGCTCATCCACCACTGACGGAACACTGTCCATGATTTTGTGCCCCTGCGCAAAGAGGCGCCACTCGCCGTCGCCATCAACATCGAGGTGGGCTGTTCGAAGAGCGAGTTCGAGTCGGTCTGAGGTCGCCCACGGGTGTCTTGCCAACTTGGCCATCTTTGCTGGCTCGAAATGTCCTGTTCGAAGCCCGTCGATCAAACTCAGGACGTCCTCACGATCGGCAACCGGGTCGGTCGTGTCTGCTGGCGCAGCCGGCACCAAGTTGAGTCCTGCATGAGAAATTGTGTGTTGCCCACAGATTGGGTTCGTCTCCTTCGCGCCCGGCGGAACATCGTCAAGTTCGGACAAACAGCCAAGGGTTTGACGCGCAACCTTCTGCGCCCTCTCAATGGCCGCGTCCGGACAGACCTCCGCACCAGGGTCGCACTGGGCCTCTATTGCGGCGAGCGGATCCTCGCTCAAGTACACAAGGTCGACCTTCTTGTCATTGAGACAAGCTGCCAGCGCCCCGTCCGAAATCCCCTCAAGATCCAAGTCACCCTGCGAGATTGGGATATCATCAAGGTTGGTGTACTCGCCGCACTCCCGCGCCAGTTCTTCCATCGCCGCCTCGCGGCGCAGGTCAGTCTGGACGCCAATCTCGATCATCTCCTTCGAGAGATCATCCGCGCGCTGACCCGCTACTGCCGCAAGATTTATGTAGTGTTTCCATGAATTCTCGTATTCGTCAGAATCGCTAGTAAGTTCATTTTCTAGAGGAACGAAAAGATTTCGAGACACCCCCTCGATGCAGTACGCTGGCGGCTCTGAGGCTGATCCTTCGCAGCTGCACATTGTTCGTGCAACCCCGAAGGAATGGTTCATCAGCTGCCACTTGCGTGGGCTGACCGCGAAGCTTGTTCCGCCGCCAATTCCGCCGCCGCTGTATGGCGTCCGAAGCGCAACAGCTCCCAATACCAGTCCTCGCGATGGGTGCTCCCGATCATGAAGCTGCACAACGTACAAGCGTTTGCTCGGGTTCGATGCTCCTTCGAACTCTGGAGCGAACTCGGGTGCCTCACGCCTGAACGTCAAGCGCAGAAGCGGTCCATCCATTCCGGTTGTCGCTGTGATCGCTGAGGTCGCCGTTCCCGTAACCGAGTCCGCAGCTGAGATCTTTCCCGTCTTTACTAGTGCGACTCGCTCGACGTAGTCGCTCTCGAAGTTGTCCGGACATGTCGTACGAAGGCGCACGGCGCAGTCAGCTACCCATGGCTCACCGTAGACCAGAGCGATGTTGTCCGCCATTTCGTCCGTGGTCGCGGCTCCAAGGTCCTTAGGTTGCAGTCCCACCAGGTAAACATATGTCCTCCCTACCAAGTTGGGATTACCCGACCGTGCAGTCGCAGTGACTGCAACGCGGCCCGGTCCTGCCCAAGCCCGAATCTCGGCCGCAGCCCCGTTGGCGATGTCGAATGGCTGCCCTGCTTCCGTGAGTCCCGCGTCGTTCGCCCGCTCTCGCAGAACAACGAGCCGCCGACCAAACGTCTGTCCAAGGGAGAAGACGTCCTGGTGGGAGG
>CAYTDU010000325.1:0-6299 GCA_964436395.1 uncultured Gemmatimonadaceae bacterium
ACATCTGTTCACGGATCTGGAATCCGTGAGGACATGCTCCAGTGCACGGAGCCGAGCAATCGACACAAGCAGACCCGTTCGCGCTCTGAAGTGCAGCGTACCTACTCATCGCGTGCTTCTCACGCCCCTGATTTTCGAAGTAATACGAATATCGCATTACCCTGCTCACCGGCACACCGCTTGGGCATGCCCCGGCACACTCGACGCAACCGTGCCTACAATAAAGCCCGTTGGCAGCCGCCGCCAACTCGTCGAGCATTTGTTCGTCAGCTTCAGAAAGTCTCGTTCCGGATAGGCCTACCACTCGGTCGATGTTGTCGAAATCGTTGAGGCTGACGCATACAGTGTGTGCGTCAGGGTTCTGGAGGACCCACTGAATGCTTCCGAAACGAAGCTGATCCGTCGTTTTGAGCCCATACCGTTCCGTGAATTGCCTCTCCTCATCCGACATGTTGTCCGGATCAAACTTGTCGTAGTGGAGCACACCGGGTGCGCTCTTCATGATCGTCGTTCCGACATCATTCGCTTTGCATGCCGCCAGAACCCGTTCCCCACCTTCTTGATTCATGTAGTTGTAGACGAACAACATCATGTCGAAGCGTCCGTCCTCAGCAGCAGCGACGAGCACGTCAGACATATTACCCTGTCCGGACCTGGAGGGGCCGTGATACGACACTCCAGAGTATTTCACGCGCCCATCTGCTTTCATACGATCGATCGCTGCGTGGTAGCCGGGATGATTCAAGATCTCGAGTGTAGGAGTGTGGTGCATTGAATAAGCATCGACATAATCCGTCTGGAGGCGCTCGAGGCTCTTTTCGATCCGGTCCAGCACCTCCGCCTCGCTCTCGTTCCCCCTGAGAACAGCCTTTGTGGCAATGAAGACGTTCTCCCTACCAATGTGTGGCAGGGCCTCCCCGATGGCACGTTCAGCAGCACCGTTACCGTAGGATTCCGCGGTATCGAAGTAGTTGATGCCCTTGTCAAAAGCAGCACGCACAAGTGTCGGTTCTCTGAGCGGGCCGGTTCCAAAACCGATGTCGGAAACACGCCAACCGGTGCGGCCAAGCGTGCGGTGAGTTCGAATGCGCGGGTTCTGACGGTTTGGCAAACCGAGCGAGTTCGAACCCCCGCTAGCCTCAGCTGATGTTGGAATCGCGGAAACCGCCATCCCCCCCGCCAACGTGGCGCCACCCGCGGCCACGAAGTTCCTTCGTGTGATTTTATCGTCACTGGCGCCTGCTTGCGCGTTTCCGCTCATTCGAAATTTCCTCTCGGCATTTGTTGCGTTTGCTTGTTTCTGCCTTTTCCTATTCCGTTGCGAGACGTCGAACACCCTACCGGGAACACACGGCGGGAGTTCTCTAGAACACCCTGCTCCCCGCTCCCTCCCTACCCAAGCGTCAGCAACGAATGCGCCCTCAGCAGTTGCTGCTGTATGTCCAAGTTGTTTGGACAGGCCCCTGTGCACGGCGCAGTACAATGCTCACATGCAGACCCGTCGGCCGTATCGAGCTCGGCGTATTTCTGCATAGCGTACTTCTCGTTTCGCTGCCCTTCGAAGTAGTACGAATAGCGCATGATGGTACTGACGGGAACACCGGCGGGGCAGCTCCCGGCACAATCGAAGCAACCGTGCCTGCAATACTGGTCGTTCAACGCCGCGCCTAGCTCCTCCAGCAGCTGGCCCTCGACCGGCGTGAGTCTGGTGCCCGACAGCGGGATCACCTTGTCGACGAATTCGAAATCGGTGAAGCTCACGCAGGTTGCATGCATGTCCGTGTTCTGCATAACCCAATGGATGCTGGCGATCCGAAGCTGTTCCTGTGTTTCGATCCCGTAACGCCCCACAAACGGACGAGTGCGTTCATACGTATCCCGCTGCCGATCGGCCTGCGCCTGGAGTCTATCGAGCGCCGATTGTCGAGTGCCCCCTCTACCCATCATTCGTTGGACCATGCGCTCCTGGTCCTCGGTGAGGTTGTCGGGATCGACGGCATCGAAACTCAAAGCGCCCGGGGCAGTCTTCATCGCCGTAGTTCCAACGTTGTTCGCTTTGCATGCCGCGAGTATACGGTCCGATTCATCGCGGTTCAGGAAATTGCACACCAACAACATCACATCGAATCGACCGTCTTCCGCAGCAGCAGCCAGCACGTTCGCCATGCTGTCTTGTTCGTCATTGCGAGGGCCGTGGTATGACAGGGCCGCGTGCCGGACACGGCCTTCTGCCTTCAGCGTCGCTATCGCCGCATGATATCCCGGATGGCTCAGCGCCTCGATGGTCGGCGGACCGTGGATGCCGTAAGCATCGATGTAATCGGTCTGAAGCCGATCCAGACTACCGCGAATTCGATTCACGATCGTTTCTTCGGTATCGTCGTCACCGATTCGCATCCTGTCGTGGATGAACACGCTCGATCTGTCCACGTGTTGGACAGCCTCCCCAATGACCCGTTCGGTTTCACCTCGCTGGTACCCCTCCGCTGTGTCGATGAGGTTCACGCCCTTGTCGAGTGCGTACCGCACAACAGCTGATTCCCTGAGCCGGTTCGTTCCCATTGCAATATCGGAAACCTGCCAACCAGTGCGGCCGAGCGTGCGGAAACCTTGGACTTTTGCCGAGCGGTCTCCAGCCCTCGGAAACAGAGCGGCTGCCGGGCTGGCGCTCGCCTCTTTGGGAGTCACGCCAAGTGCAGCCCCACCGGCCAACGCGGCGCCTCCTGCCCTGAAAAAACTCCTGCGAGAGATACCTTCGTGCTCTTGATCCGGTTGGTGTCCTCTCGTCATGGCCCCTCCAGTCTTCTGGATTTTCTGGATGTGACGACACTTCACCACAGGGGGTGGGCGTCTTATGACGTTGCTAAGTTGTATATGCAGAACTCGAGCGATGAGGTGACACTCCAACGCTGATTACCTCGCCATATTGAAGTATAACCAATCGGCATGGCTGGCCTGTTAAACAGGTGCCCACTGCAAACCTCCCAAGGGTCCTAGCTATGTTTAGATTGGCTTTCAGCATCTCACTTGGAGGTATCACATGCATCGGCGTATTACCCGACGCACGTTCATTGAAGCCGCCGCCGGTACGGCTGCCATGGGCCTAGCTCCACTTCCGTTCAAGCGCCAAGGACCCGCGGACATGGCCATCGCGAAGTGGGCATCACCTGAAGAAGGTGCCGACGCGATGGCACACGAAGCTCGGAGGTTGACCGAAGAAGCCATCAATGCGCTTGGCGGTATGAGTCGGTTCATCTCCAACGGAGATGTCGTGTGGGTCAAGCCGAATATCGGGTGGGACCGGCGTCCCGAGCAGGCTGCTTGTACGAACCCAGACGTTGTGGCTACACTGGTGCGCCTCTGCCTGGACGCGGGAGCGCGGACAGTGAAGGTATCGGATTCCCCATGCAACGACGAACGCCGGACTTTCGTGCGCAGCGGGATCAAGGCCGCGGCCGAAGAGGCTGGAGCAGACGTCTTCTTCCTAGATCGCCGCAAGTTCAGACGGATGGATATCGGAGGGCAGAATCTGCGGTCATGGGAAGTCTACGTTGACTATGTCGAATGCGACAAACGCATCAACGTCCCCATAGTGAAGCACCACAGCCTCACGCAGATGACACTCGCGATCAAAAACTTGATGGGGGTTGTGGGCGGTAACAGAAGCCAGCTACACCAGAACCTCGGTCCGGCAATGGCGGATGTCGCGAAGTTCGTACCCTCCGACCTGGTCGTTCTGGACGCGGTTAGAGTATTGACCGGTAACGGGCCCCAAGGAGGTAGCCTCCGCGATGTGGAGAGGCGAGACATAGTCGCCGCTGGCATCGACACGGTCGCCATCGACGCTTACGGTTCGACCATGTTCGGGTATGCACCGGATGAATTCACCTCGACGAAGGCGGGCGAAGCACTTGGATTGGGTACGTCCGACTTCGAGAGCCTGAATCTGCGCAGAGTGGATGTGTCTTGAGCTTGCCGCCGTTTCGACGGCGGCACCTTCCAATTCTCGATTCGGAGTGACTATTGGCTGCTGACAGAGTCTCCAAGAGCCGCTTTGCCGTGTTTGCACCCACTTTGGTGAATGTCAGACGGCTGTCTCAATTCCTGTTCCTCGTCCTCTTTTTTGTCCTGCTGATACGTACCACCCTGGTGGGTGAAGACGATACTGAGCCCTGGGCGACACTCTTCTTCGACATCGACCCGCTAGTCCTTCTGTCGACGTTGTTTGCGTCACACGCGGTGCTTTCCGGGATGTTGTTGGCCTTGGTGACCGTTGCGTTGACACTGCTGTTGGGTCGCTTTTTCTGCGGATGGGTGTGCCCGGTTGGAGCGACATTCAACATCGTCAGTTGGGCTCGCAAAGCGCCGATGCCGAAGTTGATCAAAACGGGTACGTGGAACCAGTGGCAAAAGAGCAAATACCTGCTGCTGACTGGCCTCCTGGTGTCTGCCTTGGCGGGTTTGAATCTGGCCGGCATCTTCGACCCGTTTTCCCTCTTCTATCGGACGATGGCCACCAGTGTGTATCCGGCTTTCCAGTGGGGAGCGGAGCAGTTCTTTGGCTGGTTGTACTACACCGATCCGGGCATCGGGCCGGTCCGCGTGACCCTGATCTCCGAACCCATATACGGGGTGCTGCGTGATCACGTTCTCACCAATCAGCCGCTCGCATATGCCGGCAGTGTGCTGATTGGGATCTTGTTCGTATTCCTGGTAGTTATGGCACTGTTCCACTTCAGGTTTTGGTGCCGTTACCTGTGCCCATTGGGAGCCCTTTTGGGGGTGTTCTCGAAAACCGGCAGAATCCATCTAAAGCTGAACAGCGACCGCTGCAATGACTGCAAGATGTGCGTTGCTCACTGTCCGGGAGCATGCGATCCGCATCTCTCCGGCCGCTGGAAGAAGGAGGAGTGCTATCTCTGCCTTACATGCCGGGACGTCTGTCCGTCAGGCGCCATCTCCTTCGACCTGAAATTCGGAAATACCACTAAGGAGTTGATAGGGCCTACGAAGGCACGCGGTCACGTAGAATCGACGGTTGGGAAGAACGATGGCTAGGAAACCAAAGAAGTCACGTCCAAAGCATAAGGTCGGCCGCAGGGCGTTCTTGACGGCCGCAGGCTCCGGTGCCGCAGCAGCCGTGATGCTCAAGGTGCCACCGTACGTCCAGGGTCGGACCTTCAATCCCGACCTCATCAGGCCGCCCGGCTCGCTCCCGGAGAATGAGTTCCTGGAAAAATGTGTACGCTGTGGTGAGTGCATGAAGGTCTGCCCAACCAATGCGATTCATCCCACGACTCTCGAAGCGGGATTAGCCGGCATCTGGTCGCCCATGCTCCTCATGAGCGTGGGGTATTGCGAGTACAACTGCACTCTGTGCGGCCAAGTTTGCCCAACTGGTGCCATCGAGGAACTCACGCTCGAGGAAAAGCAGGAAGTCGTCATCGGCACCGCCCACGTAGATCGCACCCGCTGCCTACCGTTTGCCTACGATCGGGAGTGCATCGTATGCGAAGAGCACTGCCCGTTACCGGAAAAGGCGATCTGGTTCCAAGAAGTTACTGTCGTGGATCACGATGGTAACGAGGTCTTCCTTCAGCAACCGCACGTCGATGCGGATTTGTGCATCGGCTGCGGGATCTGCGAAGAAAGCTGCCCGGTCAACGACCCGGCGGCGATTCGTGTTACCAGCGGCGGCGAGACGCGAAATCCGGGGAACCAGTTCCTACTGGACATAGGCTCTCCATACGGCTGACTGAGTCAGTCTCCTTGCGGCGAATGATGAGCCTTCAGGCGATTGACTCGTTTACCATGTGGCTGGGCTGACCGGTGGCCTCCAGCACACTCGTCCAAATGATGCCCGCTGGATCGATCCGCTTGCGGTTTCGGACAGCCAACTCTAGCGGGACGTGGATGAACAGGTTGTTCCAAGATCCGATCAGCATACCAGTCTTTCCTGCCATTGCCGCATGTGCCGCGTGCTGGCCCAAAAATCCGCAGAAGATCCGGTCGTTGGGATTGGCCGGTACCGATCGAATTGTGTAGCTGGGGTCGATGTATTTGACCGAATGGTGCACCCAGTGCTCGGTGAGGTACTCGCTGATCCTATTCTTAAGGAGGATGCCGATATCACCAAGGCGCCGGTTGCCCGATGCATCCACGCCGAGGTCTCCTTCAAACAGGTCCTGACCGGCTCCCTCTGCTACAACCACCAGCGCGTGGTCGCGTTCCGCGAGCCGTTTCTCCAAGGCAGCCAAGAACCCGTTGGGACCGTCCAGCTCGAACGGAACTTCCGGTAC
>CAYTDU010000326.1:0-6294 GCA_964436395.1 uncultured Gemmatimonadaceae bacterium
TAGACGACCGGCCGTTCTTCTTCTTCTATCCCATGACTCAGATTCACTTCCCAACGCTGCCGCATCCCGACTACGACGGCAGTACCGGTGCCGGTGACATCGGTGACGCGATGGCGGACGTGGATCACAACGTCAACCTGGTGCTTACCTCCATCGACCGACTCGGGATTGCGGACAACACGATAGTGGCGTGGTGCACCGACAACGGAGCGGAAGAGCGGCGTCCCTGGCGCGGTAATGCCGGGCCGTGGAGCGGATTCTACAATACGATGTTGGAGGGAGGCGTTCGAACGCCGTGCGTGATTCGCTGGCCTGGGCACATACCGGCGGGCCAAGTGTCGAACGAGATCGTTCACGCAGTCGATTTCTTTCCGACGCTGGCAGCAGCGGTTGGCGCGCCGGAGATCGTGCCGACGGACCGTGCGTTCGACGGGGTGAACCAGCTGCCGTTCCTGGAGGGACAACAGGCCCACTCGAACCGCGAGACGGCGATGTACTGGGATTGGCGTGGAGGCTTGGAGGCGGTCAAGTGGAGGGATTGGAAGTTCTTCTTCTCGTACCGGTTCAGCTCCGTCGTGCCCAACCCTCCTGAGAGTATGAGGCTCTTCAACCTGCGGACAGATCCGAAAGAAGAGACAGACGTGAAAGACTTCTATCCATGGGTCATCGGCGTGATTGAACGGATCGTGGATGACTATGAGGCATCGACAGAGGCTTTTCCGAACACACCTCGTGGTACGGCTGACCCGTACACACCACCGTGGCGCAATCGGTAACCGGCAATGCACGATAAAATATCGGGGAGATTGACGATGAGACGATCAGCAGCCGTATTAATAGTGCTCGCCGTTTGCACGCTCGCCACTGGATTGACTGCACAGGAGAGGCCGAACTTCTCGGGGGCGTGGTCGGGGCCGCCACCCGGGCCGCCTGCGCAAAGCGGTGGACCAAGGGCCTCGCTCGGAAATGGTTGGGGTAACGAATTCACGATCATACAGCACTCGGACACACTCACCGTCGAAAGAGTCTTGTACCGTCCGAGAGACTACCAACCAACCATGAAATTCCACTACGCACTGGATGGGTCGGAGAATAGAAATACGATCGTAATGGGGCGCGGAATGCAGGTGCAGAAATCGACTGCCGTGTGGGAAGACGGCAAGCTCATCCTCACGATGTTCTATGATGTCGCAGACGCCGGATCAACGCAACCGATCGAGTGCGAGGTGACGCAGAGGCTTTCTCTCCAGAATCCCCGGCAGGCAGTGGGTGAGGTTTCGCTCGTCATTGAAACAACTCGTTGCGGAGTTCTCGGTGGTCTGCCCACGACGACACAAATGGTGTACACCAAGCGTTAACACACCAGGGCCGAGGCGATACAGCACCTCGGCCCCAAGGCTTACGTAGTACTCGCCACTCAGGTATTACGGCCAGTTCGGAATCCTCCCGCTCGTCCACGGAGCTCCGGCCGCCTCTGCGGCATCCTCGATCCGTTTGAGATCGGTTTCGATCAATGTTCTGAGGCGCGCCAGTATTCCGCTGAACTCTCCCGCAACAATGTCGTACTGCTCTCTGTGGAAGCCGGTGACCTCGTGCAGCAGTGTGCCCCACCCACCCGTGAATCGACGCAACCGCGTTGTGAGGGACGGAGGCGTTGACTCGCGACGCCGCGCTACGGTTGGTTCACCATTCATTGCCCACTGCATTTCGCGAAGGCTGTTCTTCAGAGAGGCAAGGTCAGCGCGAATCTGTCGATCGGCATTTGGCGCCCGATCGAGGGCTTGCTCCAACAGTCCTATGCGCGACATCGCTTCACCAGCCGCCGCGTTGGCTCCGAGGACTGCTCTTGCGAGTTGGGCAGCCTGGCGTTCAAACGCGAGCACCTCCGCCGAGCGTGGCCTGGCCACGTCGTCCAGCAGGTACACCTCAAAACTCTGCGGCTCGCCAACCGGCGTCACCTCTCCGCGCACCTTCTTCGCGAGCGAAACCGCATATGTATCGGGAACGACGTATGGTCCACTACCACTGCCGCCACCGGACCTTATCGGGCTCAACGAAGGATACCTGAGGTCCCAGGTGACTTTGCTGACGCCAGATGACGTGGATCCAGTGAGTCGCCGCACGATCCTACCTTCTGGATCGGTAACGGTGAGGAGCATCTGCGGTGCCTCTTCCAGGTCTTCCGTGCGTAGCGAGTCCCACGAAGGATAGAATACGTCCTCACCACGCCGCGCCGCCGCCTGGTCAGCGCGCCGCCGCTCCTCGCGCTGCGACCGGATGGCGTCCTTCAAGTAGTAGTAGAATGTCGCTGCGATGGGCGGGTTCTCGCGCGCGAAAAACCGCGAACCCTGCCAGCTTGCGTCGGGGTTCGATGCAACGAATAACGGTGTACGATTGACCGGCAACAGCCCGCCGTCGCTGGCTAGCAACTCCGGCGTCAACGCGCGCAACATCTCGAGATCGTCGAGTACGTAGAAACCGCGCCCGAATGTGGCGATCACGAGATCGTCGTGTTGGGTCTGAAACGTCATGTCGCGCACCATTATCGTCGGCAAGTCTCCGCGGATGCGGTGCCAGCTATCTCCGCCGTTGTTCGAGAAGTAGATGCCGAATTCGGTGCCCGCGAACAGAAGGTTCGGGTTCTGGTAGTCTTCGAGAATCGTGTAGACTGTGCCACGCTCTGGAAGATCGTTCTGGATTACTTCCCAGGTCCTGCCCAGGTCAGTGCTCTTGGCGATGTATGGCTTGTAGTCGCCGGCCTTGTGGTTGTCGAAAGCGACATAGACAGTGTTTGCATCGTGCCATGAGGCCTGTATATCGGTCACGAATGTCGTATCGGGAATACCATTGCCCACTGAAGGAATGCCTCGCCAGTTTTCACCGCCGTCTTCACTGATCTGGATTATTCCGTCGTCAGTGCCGGCGATTAGTAGGCCTTCCTGCAACGGTGACTCGACCAGGCTGACAACAGCCCCCCAGACCGAAGTCGAAGCGTTCTTCGCCACAGCATCTACACCCCACACACGTCCCATCACCTTCAACCGATTCCGGTCGATCTGCTTAGTGAGGTCAGGACTCACCGACCGCCAGCTGCTGCCGCGATCATCGCTTCGGAAGATTCGATTGGCGGCAAAGTAGAGTCGCGACGGTGAATGCGGGCTGATGATCAGTGGCGCATCCCAATGCCACGTGAGCGCGCCCTCACCGGGTGCCGGCTCAGGACGAATAGAAACGCGCTCGCCAGTCGCGAGGTTGAAACGTGATATGCCCGCATGCTGTGATTCGGCATACAAGATGTTTGGATCGACAGGGTCAACTCGGGAATAGAAGCCATCACCACCCTGAGTGAGCATCCAGTCGGCGTTCCTGCTTCCCATTCGTGTTCTTGTGCGCGACGGGCCGATGAATGAACTGTTGTCCTGCGTGCCGCCCATTACACGGTAGAAGGGGCGCACGCTGTCTACGTCCACACGGTAGAACTGACCTAGCGGCAGATTCTGGAAGAAGTCGTACGTCCTACCCCTGTCGAACGTTTCGTATAGACCACCATCGCAGCCTATGAGCAGGTGGTCGTTGTTGTCTGGATCGATCCAGATGGCTTGGTTGTCGACGTGTTTGTTGGTCTCACCCAACCGTACGAAATTCCGCCCGCCGTCTTCGCTTATCCAATTGTACGTGTCCATTGAATAGACACGGTCGACCTTGACGGGATCGGCCTCGATCTCCTGGTAGTAGAGCCCGATGGTAACCTGGTCGCTCATCCTCTCCCATGTCACACCGTTGTTCTGCGATCGGTAGAAGCCGCCATTTCTGGCCGCTTCGACAATGGCATAAACAACGTCAGGATCGACCGGTGATATGGCGAGTCCAATGCGGCCCAGATCGCCGGTTGGGAGCCCTCGCTGTGATTTTGTCCAAGTTGCGCCACCGTCGGTGGAACGGTGTATGCCTGATTCAGGGCCGCCCGCGATGTAGGCGAATTGACGCCGAGCGCGCTGCCACGTTGACGCAATCAACACGTCGGGGTTGCGGGGGTCCATCACAAGGTCGCTTACACCCGCCCATTCGCCGCCGTCCAGAATCTTGTTCCAAGTCTGTCCGCCGTCCGTAGTTTTGTAGAGTCCGCGGTCGCCTCCGCCACT
The DNA here is from genome assembly GCA_964436395.1 of uncultured Gemmatimonadaceae bacterium. GTDB lineage: Bacteria > Gemmatimonadota > Gemmatimonadetes > Gemmatimonadales > GWC2-71-9 > JBDGYW01. Next base: position 4,143 of record CAYTDU010000326.1, read on the forward strand.
GAACACCGGACCCTGTGAGGCTACATAAACGACATCGGAATTGCGCGGGTCAATAGTGATCCGACCAATGTGCTCCGAATTGGGCAGGCCCATGTTGGTCCAGCTGCGACCGCCGTCGATCGATTTGTAGACGCCGTCGCCATAGGACACCGAACGCTGGGCGTTGTTTTCACCAGTGCCCACCCAGATGACGTTCGGGTTGTTCGGATCGATTACCACTTCTCCGATGGAATAGGACTTCTCACCATCAAAGATCGGCGTGAACGTGGTTCCGGCGTTGGTGGTTTTCCAAAGGCCACCTGAGGCCGCCGCCACGAACCACGTGTACTTGTCATTCGGGTGGACGGCGATGTCGCTGATGCGACCTGAGACTACGGCTGGGCCGATAGACCTAAACCTGACGGCTCCAATTGCGGAAGCCAAGGGATCGCGTTGGCCGTTGGACTCCGAGTCTTCCTGACCGCCCGGTTGCCCACGCTGTGCGTCGACTGGGACGAGCGGTATCAGGGTCATCACCACTAGAGCAAATAGTAACGACAGAGGAGATCTAGTTGAGGGCATAATCGTTCAGACCTCGCGTTTATTATGTGGAACAACGCAGAGCCCGGCATCAAGCTGGGCCGAGGGTGTTTGAAAAGGTACTCGGCCTGCACAGACGATGCACGCTCTAGCCAAGGTCGCGCGGAGGTGATAAGCTAGACTCGAATTCAACCCAGGCATGTTCCCATGCTCAAACGTGCAATAATCCCCTCCCGCTTTGTCATATACGCCGTTGTCCTCACGGTTGTGTCTCTCGGGCTAGGCTGCACCTCCTCAAAAGCTCGTACCACGTACAGCCTCTATTTTCTCGGGGGTCGGCGGAACATGGAAAAGTACAGATACGTTGGCGAGCTTCCCGCTGAACTGAACGCGCCTGTCTCAGGTGTAAGAATCTTCCATGGGAACTCGCTGCCTGATGATTCTTCTGGGGGAGGACTCGGGATCTGGTCCGAGCTACAGCCAGGTCACGGAGTCGGCTTCACTTACGACGGGACGGCAAATTCGTATTCAGAGCGGTTCGGGGTTGAGCTGACCTTCGGCCTAAGCCTCCGAGAGATGACACCAGATGCAAACATCGCAATCATCAAATACTCGCGCGGTGGTACGTCTATCGATGCTAAAGCGGCTCGTGATTTTGGATCGTGGGATCCCGGATACGACGACGGTGCGGGAGTCAATCAATTCGATCATTTCATCGAAACCGTCCAAAACGCGATGGCTGAGACTGATATAGATGGCGACGGTCGCGCGGACACGCTGGTACCGTCTGGGATCATCTGGATGCAGGGTGAGAGTGATGGCGATGTCTCGCAGGAGATAGCAGAGAGGTACTTGGAGAATCTCACGGAACTCATGGGGCTGATCAGGGACACGTTTGGCGCCGAGGAAATGCCTGTGGTGATCGGTCGCATATCCGACTCGGGGCAGGATGAAGAAACCGGGGTGGTCTGGGAATTCGGAGATGTCGTGCGCGCGGCACAGGCGGCATATGTGGAGGGCGACGGATTTGCGGCACTCGTTACATCGACTGACGAGTACGGTTACTCGGATCGGTGGCACTACGACACCGAGGGGTACATCGATCTGGGGCGGGAGTTTGCGGAGGCGGTTGTGGGAGTGGGTGGTGAGCGGTGATTTGTGATGAGCGATTTGTGATGTGTGATTCGAATGAGCAACCGGCGTCGAGATTGACGAGGGGGACAAAAATGTTGAGAGGCCAACGCACCATTCCATTCGTAGTTGCGGCTGTCACGTGTGCCGTTGTGTCATGCGGCCCGCAGTCGGACACCTACACATCGGGCGGGCGCACAATCGTCGATGCAGCAGCGGACCAAGACGGTGTCACGAAGATCTTGGTTTACTACGACATGGAAGGCATTTCGGGCCAGAACGATCTCAGGTCACTCAGCTATGGGAATCCAGAATACGAACCGGCGCGCGAGTGGCTTACAAACGACGTGAATGCCGTAATTGACGGACTCTTTTCGGGTGGAGCTGATGTAGTGGATGTTGTCGATGCGCACGGTAGTGGCAATCCTGAATCGGACATACTCGTCGACCGAATGGACTCACGCGCCAACCTGCTTGACAAAGCGGATCCCTTCCGGCCCTA
>CAYTDU010000327.1:0-6278 GCA_964436395.1 uncultured Gemmatimonadaceae bacterium
CTACGAGGCGATAGCCCTCCCTTCCTTGGTCCGAATCCCCGGAAGACAGGCGGAGCGAGATCGCGTCTTCCGTTTCTGTATGAGCTCGTTCCCGCGAGAGTGGCACCGTGACACCCAAAGCGTGGTGGAGCATTTCCGACGCATACTCCCCTAGGGCGGTCAGCTCTTCGTTGGTTGGATCTGAGACGAAGATCCTGACTGCGCTCGTGATACGGAATTCACCAACGCCAGGTGAGAGGTGGTCCGGGAAGGGTATGACGTGAAAGTCGGAAACGTCCTTACTGCATGCGCTCATGGATAGCATTAGGCAGAGACCCGCCGCGAGGAGAGTTGTTTTCATCGGTCTGGCATCGTGAAGTGATTGAGTTGATGGTTGCTGAGTAGGATATCTTCGCGGGCGGTAGGGCGGTAGGGCGGTAGGGCAGTTGGGAATGGCCAATGATGAATTTCCAATATCCAACATCCAAATGATTGTTACCCAATTACTTGGATATTGGACATTCGTCATTGGATATTCAAACTTCGTCAGAACTCGTACCTGAGTCCTACAGACGGCAATATCGGCAGCATCTCCTGGCCGTTGTCTCTCCCGACAAAGAGCTCTCCACGTTCGTCAACGTATGCCCAGTGGTCATAAGACGAGATGTTCGTGCGGTTATACGCATTGAAAATATCCACATACACTTGGAGCACACCGCTTCCCACTGAGAAGTTGCGCGTCGCACGGAGATCGAGTCGATGGTATGAAGGCAAACGAATACCGTTCAGCGGCCCGAATTCACGGGCGAGGAAAAGGGAACCGTCCGCGAGCGAATCAACTCGAAAGTCGGTGTCGGTGGTTGGCCATCCAGTGTGATAATACCACGATGCAGACAGCCGCCATTTGTTGTTTGGCCTATAGGCTGCGTTGATTCCTAACGTGTGTCGTTGATCCAGCGTTCTCGGAACCCAATCGCCGTCTATCTCGTCTTCCGCTTCTGCCAGTACGTAACTCAAAGACCACGCCCAATGCGTCCCCATTTCTCGCGATACCAACAACTCGAAACCGCGGGCGTTTCCACGCTCCGGATCGACTAGAATCCGACCGCCTTCAGCCTCAGGGAATGCGGACAGTTCTTGCTCGGAATTGATGTACCGAGGCCTCTGGTCGGCGATTGCTCTCCTGTATAGTTCGATCCGCAAGTGTATGTCTGCCGGCAACCGCTGCTCTATACCCAGCGCAAGCTGGGTCGCCAAGTCAGAGGGAGAGAATCTTCGCTGCCCGTCCGCAACCTGAAGTTCGTGAATCCCGTGTGATTGGTAGTAGCGACCCCAACTTGCACGTACGTTGGTGGTTGGCGTGAGTTCCAGAGCCGCCAACACGCGTGGTGACCATTCGTTCTCACTCGTATGGGATGTGTGGTCATAGCGCGCACCGATCTCAGTTGTGAACGCGTCGATCGGTCTGAGACGGGCGGCAACATAGCCGGTCACTTCATTGCCGTACGGTACCATGACCACGGCCGTGGTATCGTAGCGCGCTCCAAGCTCGCCGGTGGGAGTGGCGATTAGCGTACGGGTGGCGTTGAAGTAGTCGTAAGAAGATTTGAGACGCTTGACCTCCCCGCCGAATTTGATCATTGCGCGGTCATTTATCTCTACGCTCATGTCATGACTGACTCCCGCGAACTTGAAGACGTGGTCGTCAAGCACTGAGATCCACTCGGGCCCCGAGACGCGCCCTAGATCTTCTCCTAGGCCAGCACGGTGACGCGTTACTCGACCTACCCAAGCCATCGTTCGTCCGTTGGTTCTGCTATTCAAGTCAGCGTCCCACGCAACCCAGGCGTAGCTGCTCTTCCAGCCGGTTTCCAGGAACTGGAGCGCTTCATCTGAAAGGTCGAGGTTGTCACTCGCATGCAGGATGCTGCCGCTGAACATATGCTTGCGATGCGGCTGGTATTGGACTTTTCCAAATACGTCCCAGTACTGAGGTGATATTTCGTCATTGCCGCCTGTCAGCGCCATGGCAATATCCAAGTATCCCCTGCGCGCGGACACGAGCCACTGTCCCCTCCCTGTGCCGAATCCGCCTTGACTCATGAAGCTGGCGTTGGTGATGCTCAGGCCCAGCGTAGTGCGTGTACCATTGATCGGCGGAACTCGCGATGTCATGTCGAACACGCCGGTGAGTTTGTCGCCGTGTTCCGCGCCGAACCCGCCTGTCACAAGGTCTATAGACCCAATTGAATGGACATCGATGATGCCGAGCGCGCCGTCGAGATCCTTCAGGTGGTAGGGCTCGTACAACTCGAGACCGTCCAGCGTGACCAACAGTTCTTGATCGGTGGCACCTCTAAGGTTGAGCTTGGTGGAGATGTCATGTGCTGCTACGCCCGGTAGACGCTTGATCGCTCGGAAAACGTCCTCTCCAAACTGCGGCAGGGTTTCGATCTCTTCTCGAGTGATCGTGCGCTCGGCAACGACTTGGGTTTCCATCACTCCGAAGTGACCGGGCGTGACCACGATTTCACTGAGGCGGAGCGCAACCGGGTCCATGTTGATCGTCAATTCGACGGCGTTGGTATCACTAATGGTGAGCTTTAGCTCGGTGAGCGCATAGCCAATTCGAGCTACGCGCAGAGTATGCGTGCCTATTGGCACTGATTCGAACTCAAATCTCCCATCGTTGTCGCTCAGGACTCTGAGACGCCTCTCGAAGACCTCCACCTGAGCACTCTCGACAATACCGCCGCTACCGTTACCAAGTACGACGCCGGTAACCCGTGCCTGCGCGTTCGCTGCAGCAGGTATCAAGGCGATAGCAGCAAAGACTGTGGCCGTCCAACGATTTGATGCTAACACACTACCCCCATCGATTTGAGCCCACATGAGACCATCTCACCGCGGTGCTCCAGTTTCTCGAACTACCTCTGCGACAGATCACGTTCCCATTTTGAACGATCGATGTCGGGCCCTTCTGACGATTCTGTTCTGCCCAACAGCGCTGCATTGCTACTGGAGAGCCACAACGCAATCAGCATGCCCGGCCACAAAGTGCGATTTCGGTAGTGAAACGGGACGTCGTGGGCGAAAAGTGTCTGCAACCACAACTCCCCTGTCCTGTCTAAGGGACAGGTGGAGCAGGTAATTGTGAGTGAAGCTCCGCGGTAATCCGGAATTCACCTACTATTTTTCCTTTAGGTTGTCTAAGTGACGTCACTGGAGCGACGGCATTCGTGTCCAATAACGAAGGTATTGCCATACTCGATCTCCCCGCAGGCTTTCGTTGGCGGTGCGCTAGTACAGGGTTCCTATGCATACTTGAGCTACCTGGATGGCGGGCTCGAAATAGTCGACTTCAGTGATCCGGACAGTCCCCGCTCGGCCGGCTACGCAGCATCGTCTGGTGAAGCAAACGATTTGGCGGTTCGCTACGGTGTCGCGTTCGTCCAGTTGAATCCACGGTTGCAGAATACCTGCGTTGAGTGGTATTCGCCGCGGAAGGACGCGGCACTACGCGGAGTGTTTTCTCATCCCCCTCATCTTGACGCAAGCGTACTCCTGAGGCAGTCTTTTCTCGTCCTTCGTTTATTCATCTGTAGGGAGTAATCCGATGCGTGCATTGCGTCCAAGACACCGTCGCGGGTTGGATCATCAACGCCTCTTCCCACTCCTCCTGCTACTGATCACACTCACGTCATGTTCGAGGCAGGCAACGATGCCGACATACGAGGTTTCTGCATTCGGAACAGCCGGTGAAGGCCAAGCGGTTGAATTGTATACGTTGACGAACCAGCACCAAATGAAGGTGTCGATCACGAACTACGGTGGCATAGTCACCGAACTGTGGGTGCCCGACCGCGACTACGAGATAGGCGATGTGGTGTTGGGTTATGACTCGCTATCTCAGTACCTGGCCGGCTCACCGTATTTCGGCGCAATTGTCGGGCGTTATGGCAATCGCATCGCGAATGGACGGTTTACACTGGATGGTATTGAATACGAGCTTGCCACGAACAACGGCCCAAACCACCTGCACGGAGGTCTGAAGGGGTTCGACAAGGTGGTTTGGGACGGTGAACCATATGCGGAACAGGATGAGGTAGGCGTGAGATTGAGTTACATCAGTGTGGACGGGGAAGAAGGATACCCGGGTAACCTCACCGTCAACATCACCTATGCGCTCACCAACGCAAATGAACTCCGCATCCACTACGTGCTCGAGGCCGATCAGACCACCGTGGCTAACGTGACTCATCACGGGTATTTCAATCTGGCCGGCCACGCATCGGGTGACATCTTGGGGCACGAATTGATGCTTGCCGCAAATCGGTTCACTCCGGTCGACGAAGGCCTCATTCCCACAGGTGAACTGCGCGAGGTTGAAGGCACTCCGATGGACTTCCGTACACCGCACGCAATCGGCGAGAGAATCGATGTCGACGACGAGCAAATCCGGTTTGGCGGCGGCTACGATCACAACTGGGTCTTGAATGGCGAGGCGGGCACAATTAGGCTGGCGGCGCATGTGTATGAGCCCACATCCGGTCGAGTGATGGAAGTGCTCACAACCGAACCAGGAATTCAGTTTTACTCCGGCAACTTCCTGGATGGCAGCAATGTCGGCAAGGGCGGTGTCCCTTATGAATATCGAAACGGTTTCTGTCTCGAGACACAGCACTTCCCTGACTCGCCGAATCACCCTGAGTTCCCTTCGACCGTGTTACGATCGGGAGAGCGCTACGAGTCAACCACCATTTTCAGGTTTAGCACACAATGAGACGGTTGCTGATAGTAATGATGCTCCTCGTGTGGGGGTGTGGTGGTGGCTCGTGGGAGCCAGCAAATAACAGACTCCCCACGCGTTGGTCTGATGATGTCTCGCCCACGATCGCACATCCGGAATATCCGCGGCCGATGTTGCGGAGGGCCGAATGGAAGAACCTGAACGGTCTCTGGGAATATGCTGTAGTAGACCGAGATTCCGAGGTCGGGGAGTATGACGGAGACATCTTGGTCCCGTATCCGATTGAATCCGCACTGTCAGGTGTAGGCGATACGGTTGGCCAGACTCGCCGTCTCTGGTACAGGCGGTCTTTCGAGATCCCGGATGAGTGGTCGGGCAACCGCGTACTGCTGCATTTCGAGGCCGTCGACTGGGAGACTATGGTTTGGGTGAACGGACAGGCGGCCGGATTCCATCGTGGCGGCTACGATCCCTTCACAATTGAAATCTCCGAGTTCCTAAATGGTGAAGGAGAACAGGAACTGGTTGTTTCCGTGTGGGATCCCACCGACGCCGGCACTCAGCCGCGCGGAAAGCAGGTGAACGAACCTGGAGGCATCTTTTACACCTCGGTAACTGGCATCTGGCAGACGGTTTGGCTCGAGCCGGTTCCAGAAGGCGCGATAGGCAATCTGGTGATCTCGCCTGACATCGACCGAGACACGGTCGAAATCGTGGTCGAAGGTGATGGAACGACTAGCGACGACCGCGTGCAAGTGACGGTTTCTGCTTCCGGTGCCGTTGTGACAACGTCAGCCGGCGAAATCGGCTCTTCTCTCGAGTTGGACCTTCCAGACGCTCGCCTCTGGTCACCTGAAGACCCGTTTCTCTACGATCTACAGGTGCAACTGGTCCGCAATGGCGCCGCGATCGACAGTGTCGAGTCGTACTTTGGCATGCGCAAGACCTCGATCGGTCCAGGTGAAAACGGTGTCACCCGGCTCCTGCTCAACAACGAGTTCGTGTTCCAACTCGGTCCCCTCGATCAAGGGTACTGGCCCGACGGCCTATACACGGCACCGACCGAAGAAGCCATGGTGTATGACCTCGAGGTGTTGAAATCCATGGGCTTCAACATGCTGCGAAAGCACGTGAAGGTGGAACCGCGCACCTTTTACTATTGGTGCGACCGACTGGGGATGCTTGTTTGGCAGGACATGCCCAATGCAGACATCCCGCTCCAGTCGCGCGACTCCGATACGCCCACCGATCCGGAAGCGACCGCGCAGTTTGAGACTGAACTCGTGAATGTGATTACGGCACTCCGCAGTCACCCCAGTATCGTGATGTGGGTTCCGTTCAACGAAGGTTGGGGGCAGTACGAATCAGGAAAGATCGTCGACCTGGTGCGAGAGACCGATCCCACGCGTTTGGTAAATCATGCGAGCGGATGGCACGAACGTGGTGTCGGCGACGTGGTGGACCGGCATCACTACCCGGAGCCTCAGCCACCAGCTCCCGAAAGGAACCGTGCGGCGGTGCAGGGTGAGTACGGGGGGCTCGGGTTCAA
>CAYTDU010000328.1:0-4978 GCA_964436395.1 uncultured Gemmatimonadaceae bacterium
GGGTTCTGGATTGGAGATGTTGAAAGAGCGAACGGGAATCCCGGTGCTAGGAGTGATCCCTTATCTTAAAGGGCTTCACATCGCACAAGAAGATTCAGTCGCATTGGATATACCGGAAGAACCAACGGGCCCAGTACAGGAGATCGACATCGCGGTCATCCGCCTTCCCCGGATCAGCAACTTCGACGATTTTGACCCGCTGAAACTCGAACCAGGGGTGACGCTACGCTATGTCAGCACAGTTCGCCAGCTCGGATCACCAGCGGCCGTTATCTTACCCGGCTCCAAGCATACCCTCTCAGACCTGGCATGGCTCCGTCGTCAGGGTTTGGACAGGCGGATTGTCGATCTTGCCGAGCGAGGAGTTGCGGTCGTCGGCATCTGTGGGGGCTACCAGATGTTGGGGAAATCGATTGCCGACCCGCTAGGCGTTGAGGCAAAGGCTGGGCCGGAGATTCGTGGACTGGGTCTTCTGCCCGTTAAGACAGAATTCAGTTGCGAGAAATCCACCCATCAGGTGGCGGCGGAAGTCCTTTCGGGGCCAGAGTTCCTATCAGGAATCACTGGAGTGCTTCTTGCAGGGTACGAGATTCACGCGGGACGATCACTACCAACAAACGATCAGGTTCAGCCGCTGTTTCGCTTGTTGCGCCGCGACGGGCGATCAGTGAAGGCGCTCGATGGGGCGACAGACGCTACAGGAAATGTGTGGGGGACCTACGTTCACGGACTGTTCAACGAAACTGCCTTCAGGCGCGCCTGGCTCAGCAGTCTTGGATGGACGCCATCCGGTCGAGAGTGGGACCTCGCTTCGCTTCGACACACAGAGTATGATCGATTGGCGGTTACAGTGCGGGAGAGTTTAGACATGCCCCTGCTACGGAGCATCGTCGGATTACCATGAGGTGAGCCTCGTGTCTTTATCTAGTCGGACCCTGAAGACGATTCGCCCTCTCGATGCTACTGCGATGGCCGCGGCGCGGGCGCGTCAGGCCCGCCTGACAAAGCCGCCGGGGAGTCTCGGCCGGCTGGAGGAGCTCTCCGTTCAGGTTGCCGGGATCACCGGACAGGCACGACCGAGGATCGCGCAGAAGGCGGTCATCGTCTGCGCAGCGGACCACGGCGTGGCGGCCCAAGGAGTGAGTGCCTATCCGCAAGAAGTCACGGCGCAAATGGTCGCCAACTTTCTCCAGGGTGGGGCAGCGATTAACGTGCTGGCGCGGCACACGGGCACGCGAGTCGTTGTCGTAGATGTCGGTGTGCGCACCGAATTTGATGCCCACCCGGACCTCATCATCCAGAAGGTGGCGTGCGGAACGGCGGATATCACCCAAGGCCCCGCAATGAGAAGAGACCAAGCGATCCAGGCGATTGAGACCGGCATTAGGGTAGTGGAAGAGGAGATTACACGTGGATTGAGCCTTGTCGCTACGGGGGACATGGGCATCGGCAACACGACCCCATCCAGTGCCATCGTTGCGGCCATCTGCAACCAACCTGTCGCCAAAGTGACTGGCGCAGGCACAGGCATCAGCGAGCAACAGCGGACGCAAAAAGTCGCCGTCATTGAAAAGGCACTTTCAGTGAATCAACCGAACCCGTCCGATCCCTTGGATGTCCTGAGCAAAGTCGGAGGCTTCGAAATCGGTGCCATCGCCGGGATCATCCTCGGTGCTGCGGCACACCGCATTCCTGCAGCCATCGATGGATTCATCTCCACGGCCGGAGCATTGCTTGCCGTGGGTTTAGCGCCCCTTGTCCGCGATTACCTCATCGCCACCCATACGTCGGTGGAGACCGGCCACAAGATCATGCTGGATCACTTGGGTCTGTCTGCCTGCTTGGATGTTGATTTCCGCCTGGGCGAGGGAACCGGCGCGGTGCTCGCTCTCGGCTTCGTAGAAGCGGCGTGTAAAATCCTGGACGAGATGGCGACGTTTGAGAGCGCTGGGGTCTCCAATGGTGGATAGGTTTGTGGTACCGTTTGTTGTCGCACTGCGGTTTCTGACGATCATCCCGGCCCCGCTCTCCGTGGAAATCACGTCCCGCAGAGCGAGTCGAGCGATGGCCTGGTTTCCGGTCGTCGGCTTGATCATCGGGGGTATCTTGGTCCTAGTGGATTGGGCGCTGGCCTTTGTCTTTCCTTCACTGGTGACTGCGGGATTGCTGCTTGTGGTATGGGTAGGAGTGACCGGCGCGTTGCACCTCGATGGATTCGTGGATTGCTGCGATGGACTGTTCGTCGCCAAGTCGTCGGAGCAGCGGCTGGAGATCCTCCGTGACATACACCTGGGATCTTACGCGGTAGTCGGGGCGGTCTGCTTGTTGCTGATCAAGTTTGCCCTGCTCGTAGTACTGCCTGGCGAGTCCCGGATCGCTGCACTCCTGGTCACTCCAGCCCTTGCGCGGGCCGCAATCGTCTACGCAGCACGCGCGTTCCCCTATGCGCGACGCAATCCTGGACTGGGACAATTCTTCCGGGAAACCCTGACGTGGCGTGAAGTGATCATAGCAGTAAGCATCGCTGTAGGTGCAGCAGGGGTCGCATTGACGTGGCGGGGTCTTGTCCTTGCGCTTTCGGTTTGGGCACTGACGGTGGGAATCGCCGCGTGGGGGAAGCGTCGCATCGGCGGCCTCACCGGAGATGTGTACGGGGCGATTGCCGAACTGACCGAGGTCGGAGCACTGCTGTGCACGGTCCTAATCGCGAGGGTTCTTTGAAATGAAACCCCGTTTTCCGTTTCGATTCGGCACGACTTCCTATGTTTTCCCGGCTGACAGTCTATCAAACGTAAAGCGCTTGGCCTCCGTCGTCGATGACATTGAGCTCGTTCTGTTTGATGTCGACGACCAAAGCAGTCTCTCGTCACGGGAGACCGTGGCCCCGCTGCGCAGGTTGGCCAAGAGGCACAAACTCACGTATACGGTTCATCTACCGTTGGATCTGCGGTTGGCTGCGAGCGGCCATCTCCAGCAGCAATCCCTACAGAAGGCGTGCTGGGTGATTCAATCAACCCTGGGCCTTGATCCGTGGGCATACGTCATCCACCTGAATGGAGCCGAGATTCATTCCCCCCCTACCCCGCGGGCGCGCACCGACTGGCTGCGTCAGGCCGCACGCTCACTGGAGACGATGGCCGAGGAGATCGGCATTCCCGATCGACTGGCCGTGGAGAATCTGGATAGCTATTCTCCTTGCGTTTTCTCGCCGCTGCTTGATCGTATGTCCATCAGTCTCTGCGTAGATATCGGACACCTCATCAACAAAGCGGAGGATCCGCTTGCCTATCTCGAAGAGAATCTTGCCCGAACTTGCGTCATCCACTTACACGGATCGAGGCGCGGTCGCGACCATAAAGGCCTGGACGAGATGGATGATGATCTGCTCGCTTCTCTCTTGGGTGTGATCCTGTCAAGGTACTACCACGGCGTGTTGACGCTTGAGGTATTCTTAGAACAGGACTTCTTGTCCAGCAAGGACTACATTCACCGATTCCTGGAAGCTCGGATATGAAAGGACGATTGATTCTCCTTCTCGGCGGAGCGCGGAGTGGCAAGAGCCGCACTGCCGAAAAGATGGCGAAGAACCTTGGAGAACGGGTGCTGTACGTGGCTACCGCCGAAGCGAGAGATGAGGAAATGCGCGCGCGGATTGAGGTGCATCGCTCGAAGCGGCCGGCAACCTGGCGGACGATTGAGGTAACAAGCAGCGTGGGATCAGCAGTCCAGAGTGCGTTGGTAGAAGGCGAGGTGGACGTCGTTCTCTTGGACTGTCTCACCATGCTTCTCTCAAACGTGTTGCTAGAGGGGTTACCTGATACGGAAGTGGAGAATCTCGATGTGGGTGTGACTGCGGCGCAGGCTCGCGTTTCAGCCGAAGTGGACGCACTACTGACATCGTTTCGCTCGTGCGACGTCCCCTGGATCATCGTCAGTAATGAGGTCGGCTGCGGTGTGGTGCCAGCCACTGCCCTCGGACGGATCTACCGTGATCTCCTGGGCTGGTCCAATCAGCGAATGGCTGAGGCTGCCGATTCGGTTTACCTGATGGTGGCAGGCCTACCGGTCAATCTCTCGCAATTGTGTCACGGCGAGCCGGATTGCCTTGTGTAGTGGAGAAAGAATTAGGCAAGGCCGAAAGGCACGCTCGAGTACGATTGATTTGCTCTCGGCTCGCTTGGAGACTCTGGGATGCAGGCCAGTCCCAATGGGATGCGCGTTTTTCGAGGTTCGAACTCACGATTTACAAAAACCGATTTAAACCATCACCACAGCTTACGATAACAAGAGCGGACAGTGATCAACAGAACGGTTCAGCGAAAGGTCATCCGCTGCCCCCTGCGCACGACTCATCCAAAGCGGTGAACCAGAACGATTGCATCCCCACCCCTTTTTTTCTACACTGGTTTCATGGGGGTACAACCGAAACAGCAACGTGTTGAGTCCAAGGCCGGTCAGGTTGATGCAGGGCTTCTGCTTGGTCCGGATGCCCTTGTAAGCACTGGACGCATGCAGGATGGAACACCGGTTATCCTGCGTCCGGTGCGTCCGGACGATCGGAAGTCCCTGTGCTTGTTCTTCGGAACGTGCAGTCCGAAGAGCCTTTACAGCCGTTTCGAACGCCAAATCAACGAGCTCCCCATGGAGCTGGCAGCGCAGTTTTGCTCAGCCGATGGCGCACGCGAGATTTCCGTTGTCGCCGAGATGACGCACGGGGAACAGCAAGAAATTATGGGGGTGGGGCAGCTTCTGGCCAACCCGAATCACACAATGGTAGAGTACGCGGTGCTCGTCGCCGATCCGTGGCAGGGAAAGGGGCTGGGGAGCGAACTCACCGACTTTTGCCTGAAAATCGCCAAGGCGTGGGGGGTAAAGAAGGTTGTCGGCGAGTTCTCCCCCAGCAACGTTCGAATAATTCGCATTCTCCAATCTCGCCAGTTCCACCTGCATCGCGACCTGCAGGAGCAGATCGTTTTTG
>CAYTDU010000328.1:5078-6254 GCA_964436395.1 uncultured Gemmatimonadaceae bacterium
GGAGTGAAAAGCAAACGACACAGACAGCGGATTCGCCCTCCGATGCCCTCCAACCAGTGCCCGGCTAGCGACATGGAAAACCGTGCGAAGATCAGCGTGAGTGGAGTCGTCCAAGGCGTCGGGTTCAGGCCGTTCGTCTATCGATTGGCCCGACAACACAACCTGAAAGGCTACGTCCGCAATACCTCGGGTAACGTCGAGATTGAGGTCGAAGGCAGTGAGGAAACGCTGAGCCATTTCCTGGCCAGCCTGCAGGCCGAAGCGCCCCCTCGGGCACAGATCGAAACGATTGAGACGGCAATCTGCTCCATCAAGGGATATTCCAGCTTCGAGATTCGAGAGAGTCTCGCGCAGGACGGCAAACGGCAGCTCGTCTCTCCGGACATCGCAACGTGCGACGACTGCAAACGGGAGATCTTCTCCGAGGTTGACCGGCGGTTTGGCTACCCGTTTACCAACTGCACCAACTGCGGCCCGCGGTTCACCATCATCGAAGATATTCCCTACGATCGGGCCAGCACGACCATGCGCTACTTTTTCATGTGCCGGCAGTGCCAACGGGAGTACGATGACCCTCTCAATCGTCGGTTCCATGCCCAACCGAACGCCTGTGGTGTGTGTGGGCCACAACTGCAGCTCACCGACAAGCACGGCTCACCCATTCCCTGTGACGATGTGATCGGAACCGCTGCTGCGCTGCTGAAAGAGGGAAACGTGCTGGCGACAAAGGGATTGGGCGGTTTTCATCTCGTCTGCGACGCCACAAATGAGGCTGCAGTAGGACGACTCAGAACCAGGAAGCGACGCCCTTCCAAACCGTTGGCGGTGATGGTGACCAACATCGAAGAAGCCGAAAAACACTGCATCCTAACCCCTGCCGAGCGAAAACTGCTTGCCTCGCCGGAGTGCCCCATTGTCCTTGCGGAGTGGAGACAAGAGTTCTCCTCTATCCGTCCTGCGGTGGCCCCGAACCTGAGGTATCTCGGGATCATGTTGCCGTATACTCCATTTCACCACCTCCTCCTAGGTGAGATAAATCGACCGCTGGTGATGACAAGTGCCAATCTCAGCGGAGATCCGCTGGCCAAAGACAACGAGGAAGCGCTTAAAAAACTGGGCACAATCGCCGATTATTTCGTGCTTCACAATCGCGACATCCACGTTCGCTGTGACGAC
>CAYTDU010000329.1:0-6225 GCA_964436395.1 uncultured Gemmatimonadaceae bacterium
AAGTTCGGCGACGGAGTACTGCAGAACGACCCGCCTTATCAGCTTCTGATGCAGGCAATGCTTGCAGCCACGATCTACCGAGCCGTTCACGATGGCAACGATATAATCAGTATCAGCGCGGCGGGAGCGACGCTAGACTCGGAATATCTCAGAGAGGCTGTTCGCTACGCATTCGAGCAGAACCGAGTCGCAATAAGTGGAAGTCCCTACCAGCGTTGGGCCGCGCACGGATTCACGAGGAACTTCCCGGGTCAATACCCGACGGTAGTTTCCGTCACCGCGGTAGAGAAGCAGGACGACGGCACATATGGATACTGGGATGTCTGCGCTCGTGACACCGCCACGACCGTTGCGGCTCCGAACGACATATTTGCTGCACTACCCACGTACTTAGAACTCAACGATCAATACATTCCAAGCATTTCAGCGGCCATCCCTACAGTAGCGGCTCTCTTTGCCCTTTCCGCTTCGGTGTATCCTCCGCTAGGGACCGAAGGGCCGGGGGAGTACGTGCAGGCTTTGACGAGTTTCGTTACAGATAATGCCAACCCCGGCATAGTAGGGTACGAGGGCTTCTCGGCAGAATGCGGGCACGGCATGATCGACGCGCTTGCTACGGTTCAAGATGCCCAGGAGCAATCGCGGCGCCGCTTTCAGTAACTCATCTTTTTCCAACGATGTCCCACCGACAACTCGGCCGGGACTTGGCATGATTGCCGCAACCGCCAACATCTTGTGCTCCGATCGAGAAACGACCAAGATACTGGCCGGCGCGAAAGTATTGTATATTTTAGTGTCGTTATACCTGTTAGGGAGGTTTCAGTTGGCAAAGACATCAACCAAGGCAGCACCTAAAGGCGGGCAGGCGATCGTGGAGAGCCTGGAAGCCGCGACAAACGCTGGTAGCGGAGAGCCACAGACATCAGCTCCTACCAAGCAGAATCCGCTGATCCAGGAGTGCATCCAACGAACTTATGTCGAAGCGGCAATGGTGGAGCGCGAGCATGCTGAATTCCACAATTGTTATTCGGTTAGAAGCGTCACAGATGACTTGAAGTTCCTGCGTTTCATCTACGGTGACGAGGTGGACCTCTCTCCAGAAGACGTCACGCCGGAATTCGTGGAAAGCCTCAAGCATCTTGGCAAGGATATCTACTTTTTCATCCAAAGCCTTGGAATTGAGAACACCCCGCAGACGTACATCAAACGCAAATACGAGTTCATCGAGAGTGCCATTCCAAAAGGGAATCCTCACCTGTTCTACCTTGCCTGGAACGGATTGCTCAACAACGACAGTTTCATGCGGGTGATGAGGCAGAAGTTCAGCTTATCTCCATTCAATGACACTCTTTGTGCGCGGGACATACCTGCAATCGGGTCCAACCGCACCCGCTATCGCACCAAGTTGGTCTTAGCCGATGACATGGCGAAGCAAAGCAATGGCGTTGGGCGGCGAACGACCGGTAGGCTGTTGAACGACGGCAGTGGCCTGATT
Source organism: uncultured Gemmatimonadaceae bacterium (assembly GCA_964436395.1). Classification (GTDB taxonomy): domain Bacteria; phylum Gemmatimonadota; class Gemmatimonadetes; order Gemmatimonadales; family GWC2-71-9; genus JBDGYW01. Next base: position 1,496 of record CAYTDU010000329.1, read on the forward strand.
CTGAAAGAGGGGATCATCTGGCTACCGAACGGCAAGGCGTTGCCTTTGTTCCCTCAGGCTTACGTACCGCTGAATCAGACGCAGGTCATCCTCATCCGGCACGGCAAGTCGAAGCATGAGTCAGGTGGGCACAATCCTGAATTCGTTGGCTCCGGCTCGCGTGACTACTGGGAAAAGAACCGGAGAATCTCTGGCCATGTAGGCAACCATCTGCATGAAGATGGCATTCAAACGGCCCGCGAGCTTGGGAAGGACTTTCGAGTTGCGGTCGACACCCTGACCGAGGCAGGGTATCCACTTTGGTCGTGGTCCAAGGAAACGCCGATCCTCGTTTACGGAAGTGAATCGGAAAATACCGAGCAGACCGCACGCTATTTCTTGATGGAGGCTGGGTACACCAACCTTTCGTTCAATGCAATCTACGGGCTCAACTCACAGAAATACGGGGCTTTGACACACCGGAGCAAGAAAGAGGTCTTCGCCGAGGCAGTCCGGATATATGGTCCCAGCTGGGGTGGGTCCGAAGCGGAGCAGATGGCGAAAGCAAAGGCCATGTTCAAGAATCGCTTCTACCATTTTCCGGAGGGAGAGACGTTGCTGGAGTCGGACTGGCGTATTGCATACAACTTCGTCGATCTGCTACAGAAGAACCTCGGCCGCCGCATAGTGCTTTGCGACCACAGCGGAGCTATTCGCGTTTTCGAGGCGATAATGAAGACACTCGATTTCGCAGATTACTCGACTCGGAAAGAGAACCAAGACTCCATCTTGGCAATCTGTTACCACACCGGAAGAAATCCCCGCTACGATTACTTGCAGCACAGTAACTACCCGCTTCGGGAGCGGTAGCGAATCTTCAGTGTGCAACAAGGAATATCCGATATTCAAGTGAAGCTCGCTTGGATATTGGATGTTCTTCGGCCTTACTCTCGAGTCGTCCCCGCCATCTTCGCGGGGTCCAAGACTGATAGAATCTGTTCATCGGTAAGCAACTTCTTTTCCCTGATCAACTCGATCACACCGCGTCCCGTGGCGGCCGCTTCCCTCGCCAGGTCAGTCGCAGTGCCATGGCCCAGAACCGGATTCAATGCAGTGACGATACCGATGGAGGTGTCGACGTATTTCTGACAGACTGTTCGATTCGGGGTGATTCCCTCCACACAGTTCTCTCGTAGTGTCCGTGCCGCATTCATGAACATCGTCTGCGACTCGAGAATACAGTAAGCAATAACCGGCTCCATTACGTTAAGCTGAAGCTGGCCAGCCTCCGCGGCCAACGTGACAGTGTGATCACTGCCGATAGCCCGATAGCAAACCTGATTCACCACCTCCGGAATTACAGGATTCACCTTCCCAGGCATTATCGAGGATCCAGGCTGCATTGCCGGCAGATTGATTTCGTTGAAGCCGGCCCGCGGTCCCGACGATAGCAGGCGGAGATCGTTGCAGATCTTAGAGAGTTTGATTGCCAGGCTCTTGAGCATTGACGAATAGAGAATGAACGCCTGAGTATCCTGCGTCGCTTCAACAAGGTCCTTCGCTCGGTAAATCTCCTTTCCGGTTATCTGACCCAAGTGATAGACGCAGCGATCAGCGTACTCGACGGGTGCGTTCAGCCCTGTTCCAATCGCAGTTCCACCCAGGTTGACCTCGAGAAGCACATTCTCGATTCGCTGCAATGCCGAGAGCTCGTTTTCGAGGCTCTCGCCAAATGCATCGAACTCCTGCCCCAGCGTCATTGGTACGGCATCCTGGAGCTGCGTGCGCCCCATCTTGAGTATCTGGTTGAACTCTTCGCCCTTCGCTCGAAAGGCAGCAACGAGATCCGCCATCTCCGCAACGAGTCCATCGTTAGCGAGGATGATGGCGATGTGGAGCGCGCTGGGATAAACGTCGTTCGTGGACTGAGACCGATTCACGTGGTCGTGGGGGTCGCAGTACCGGTAGTCACCTTTCTCGTGCCCCATCAACTCCAACGCACGATTCGCGATCACCTCGTTGGCGTTCATATTCACCGACGTGCCCGCACCGCCCTGAATGACATCTACGTGAAACTGAGCGTGCAGCGCGCCATTCATGATTTCCAGACACGCGCCTTCAATCGCATGGAACACTTCGTCCTCTAACTCTCCGAGGTCGTGGTTCGCTCGTGCAGTTGCGAGTTTCACCATCGCCAGCGCCTGGATCAGCTCCGGATACTGGCGTATCGGCACACCGGTGATGTGGAAGTTTTCGAGCGCGCGAACCGTCTCCACACCGTAGTAGGCGGAGGCAGGAACCTCTTTGTCGCCAAGGAGGTCGTGCTCGGTGCGGGTTCGGCGGGAGGGAGCGGAATTCTCTGCGTTAGACATATTGAGCCTCGTGGGAGGATTCTGCAGTAAGATCTAGTGGAATGTCCAATGTCCGACAAGGAATGTCCAATGTCCAAGTGGATTCCACCTGAACATTGGTTATTGGATATTGGTTATTGGATATTGGTTATTGTTCGGTTCTCTAACTCCCCCCGATCTGCATCTCCGCGACTCTGAACGTCGGCGCCGCATCGTTACGGGTCAGGTCGAGGTCGTTGCCCAGCATGTCAATGCCGTTGAGCATCTCGTCGGCAGTCGACGCAATGGTGAGTCCTCTGACAGGGAAGGCGATTTGCCCGTTTCGGATCCAGAAACCTTGTGCGCCCCCACTGAAGTTGCCGCTAACGGGGTTTATGCCGTATCCGGTTACGCCTTTCAGGTACAGACCATTCCTCGTAGCGCGGATGATGCTCTGAGGATCGCTGTCGCCGGCCTCCATGTAGAAGTTGTGGGGGCCAATGCCCGGTAAGCTAGAGAAACCGCCGCGCGATGCGTTGCCGGTGCTTTCCACTCCCGCTCGCGATGCGACCATTGTGTTGTACATGAATCCTTGCAGCACACCTTGATCCACAATGGTTCGACGTTGTGTGGGAACACCTTCACCGTCGAATGGACTGCTTGCGAGGCCTTTAGGTGCCGTTCCGTCGTCGATGATAGTTATCATCTCAGATCCGATCCTCTCACCGACCTTGTCGGCAAGGAAGCTCGCACCCTGAAGCACTCGCTCACCGTTGATTGCGCCGAGTATTCCACCCAAGAGTGCATAGGCAACGTCACGGTGGAATACGACCGGTGCGCGTTGCGTTTGCACCATTCTCGGATCGAGCATCTCGTATGCGCTCCGAGCCGCCTCCGCCGCCACCTCGGCGGGAGATACCAGATCGGCAAAGTACCGTCGACTGCAAAACTCTCCACCCGACGACTTCTGTTCGCCTCGCTCTGCCACCACCGAAACGCCGAACGCGCAGTAGCTTGATTGGTAGTTCCTGGCGATTCCATTCGAGTTTGCCAGCGACACCGTTCCATCACCTTCGTTGTAACGGGCCCCGTCACTTTTGGTGATGCGGCGATCGCGCATCGCCAGTTCTTCGGCCTCCGTGATTTTGGCGATCTTCGAGTCCATCGAGATCACAGCGATCTGAGGATCATAGAGGCCATCCACATCTGTGGTGCCCGTGTCACTCGGCAGGACATTGTGCTCGTCTGCTGTCATGTACCGTGAGAATGTGATCGCGCTAGCGATCGCGTCGTTCAGAGACTCGTCCGACAGATCGTTACTGTGGGCAAAGCCCATCTTGCCGTCTTTGAAGACGCGGAACCCGACTCCATGTGACGAGGACTCTTGCACTGTCTCCACTTCGCCATTCCGCACTTCTATGCTCAATCTTCTGCTCGTCTCGAGAAGTACCTCCGCGGCGTCAGCGCCTCTGCTTTGGCATCTATCAACGAGCTCTTGCGGTAGATTTTCGTGTTGCATGATTGCTTCTCCCTGACGTCTACGCGTCTCGTTGTTATGCTCGGCTTCCGCCGACGTTGATTCCCCGGATTCTCACAGTGGGCTGTCCGGCCGATACTTCCGCCGCTTGCCCCTTGCCGCAAATGCCAGGGCCGAATGCCAGGTCGGTGCCAACTGCGTCGACGTTGGAAACCACCTCTATGCAGTTCCCAACGAGAGTGGCGCCCTTTACCGGGTACGTCTTTTCACCGTTTTCGATCTGGTACGCCTCACGGCAGGTGAAGTTGAACTGGCCGGTGATCGGGTTGACGCTGCCTCCGCTCAAGCTCTGCACATAGAGACCGTTTTGCGTCGAGGCGACGATATCGTCCGGATTCGAATCACCCGCGTCGATGAATGTGTTGGTCATCCGCGGGATCGGCATATAACGGAAGCTCTCCCGCCTTCCGTTGCCGGTCCGCTCCAGTCCCAACTGGTTAGCCGACAGGATATCAGTCATGTAGTTCACGAGCACACCGTTCTCGATGAGGACGTTGCGCTTGGCCTGTGTTCCCTCGTCATCAAAGTCGATCGTGCCACGCATGTTGGGAATGGATCCGTCGTCGACCATCGTGAACACGTCGCTTGCCACCTTCTGACCCATCTTACCCGTGAACGCACCGATCTCGCGCGCGATGTTGTCGGCCTCGAGCGGATGACCCACTGCCTCGTGCACCAGCACCCCGCCCCAACCGTTCTGCATCACCACATCCATCCGGCCCGCCGGCGCATCCTGCGCGTCGAGCATGGCGATGGCTTCACGCGCGCTCGTCCGGGCTACTTCCTCGGGCGGGACTTCGTCGAACATCTCGAAGCCGCTGTGGCGGCTGAGGCGTTCGCGGGCCATGTGGCGGGTACCGTTGCCTACGCCGAGTGCCTGTACG
>CAYTDU010000330.1:0-6215 GCA_964436395.1 uncultured Gemmatimonadaceae bacterium
TGACCTCGACGGCGACGGGTACCCGGAAGTCGCGGTCGCAAATTCCGACGGGCCGAATGTCGTTTATCGCAATCGTGCTTCGAACAATGAGTGAGGTCTGAGGAGCGCAGTTGAAGGAGGTTTTTTGTGCGACGGTTGAAAGATAGAGTCGCGTTCGTGACCGGTGCCGCGCGGGGGATTGGCTGGGGCATCGCGCGGGCAATGGGCCAGGCCGGTGCAGCAGTATGCATAACCGACATCAACGAAGAAGAGCTGGCGCGGGCTGTCTCGGACATCGAGGGAGACGGAACGCAGGTTATTGCGAGAATCCAGGACTGCTCCGACAGAATCGCATTTGAAGAGCTGGTTGATGAGGTCGTGGGCCGCTGGGGTCGACTCGATATAATGGTGCACAACGCCGTATACATGCCCCTCATACGGTTCGACGACCTGACACCCGAAGAGTGGCAACGCCAAGTCGACATCAGCTTGGGTGGTCTTTTTAACGCAACGCACGCTGTCTGGAAAAAGATGAAGGCCCAGGGTGCCGGTCACATCATGGGGGTGGCCAGCGGATCCAGCCTGCGCGGCTACGTCGACGAGGTGGCGTATTGTGCAAACAAGCACGCGCAGGAAGGATTCATGAAGGCGTTGGCGCTGGAGGCGGCGCCATATCGAATTGCGCTAAACAGCATCGGCCCCGGCCGGTTAGTCAAACCGACCAGGTTGACGTGGGCGGAGTTGGACGCCTTGCCCGATAGTGAAAAGGCCGAGTGGGCCGATCCCGTTGAGCTTGGTCAAGCGTGGGTCTGGCTGGCATCACAGCCGCCGGACCGGTTCAGCGGTTTGCGCTTCGACGCAGGCCCAATCGTCGATTCTATCCAGAGCGAGGGATGGGATTTTTGGGTGGAGCCGGAAAAGGTCACGATGTACGTCGACGATTTTTTCGCTCGTCAGATATGGCACGAGGAGAACAAGCTCGGCGCGAGTTGAAGGAATTCAGGGATGTGTGGTGCAGCCGGTCGGTTACCTACCCGATTCCAGCTGCTTACGCTGCCCGTCGATCACACGCTCGTGAAAGTCCACGCGCTCCTCGAGTTCGGTAATCCGGTCTTCCAGCGCGTGAATCGTCTCGATGTCGGCCGCACTCATCGAGCCCTGCTTCGATTCGGCATCGAGTCTTTCCTTGAGGTACCAGCGAGCTGTTCCTATTACACCCCACGCCAGGGCGAATCCCATACCGAGCAGCGGAAAGAAGTATTCTGGCGGCATCAGAGGTTCCTTGAGAGTGAGATGCAATAGTGCAAGATGTTGGGTGTCGTGTAAAGCGCTCTACTCACTTCTTGCCAACGGTGGCCAGGTAGATGACGAATAGGTCGCCGCCATCGAATCCCAGTAGACCGTTGATATCGGCGTCGTTGAACCCGCCAATCGCACAGACTCCGCAGGATACCGCGTCGGCCGCCAGGTACAGGTTCTGGCAGACGTGTCCGGCATCCAGGAACAAGAAGCGATACCCGCGTTCGCTGTACTTCCAAGTCATTCTCTCGGCTACGGCCACCCACAGAAATGTGACGGCGCTCGAGGTACAAAGTTGTTGGCTGTTCCGGCATGTTGCGGCGATGCCCGCGGCAGTCTTTGCAGCCGAATTCACCTCAATCAGTACATGCTCTAAAGCAACATACCGATACAGGCCCGTATTCAAACCCTCGACTCTGTTGATCAACAGGTAGGTCTCGAAAGGGTGACGTGCGCCTGCCGACGGGACCGGCCGCAGTGTGGCGGGACGGTCGGTTACTTCCTTCACACCCTGAGTCGCCCAAAGCAGAAAGGACAACTCGAGCAGTGAAATCGGTTGCCGGCTGTACTCTCTGACGGATCGCCGCCGCGCCAGAACGCCAATCAGGTCGTGGTGTTCGTCCTGTGGCAATCTCGGGTCCGGCAGCGGAATCCGGGCAGCACTATCCGGCACTGGCAATTCCAAAGGAGGTTGTCGGACACCTGTGGCCTCGCCTGGCGGTGACAGAAGTTCATGCGCGGTCAACCGCAAGAATTCCCTTCCGATGTCGCTCGGCATCAGAATCTCCCCTCTCCTGTGACTAAAGCCACTGAATACAGTGGTCGATAATCCTAACATGGCGTGCACATTCACTAGGAACGGATCATGAACATCTCGCGAACCCCCACGTTAGGGCTTGTGTTGTTCTTCGCAAGCGCCTGTACCGTCGTAGTGCAGCCAGCGGCTGACCAACCTCGGCCTGCCCCGTCCGCCACCGAAGATGATTCAAACGTCGAGGTCGTAAACCCCGAGCCAGCGCGCAGGCCCGCGGTACAAGTGCCCAGAAACCGGCCATCGAATCCTGACCGTGACCCTGGTTATGACGAACCCGACTCACCATCTCGACCGTCGTCGCCGCGGTCGAACAGGCTCAACCTCGGTGTTCCCCCGGGGCATCTGCCCGGACCTGGAGAGTGCCGCGTGTGGGTCCATGGGTTGGCGCCGGGGCAACAAGAGCGGTCGCGGTCTTGTAGTGGAATTCTCGCGACGGCACCGCCCGGATCGTGGATCCTTTACCGCCCGGCCCAATACCAGCGCCAAGTGCGGGTGCGCTATCTCCATGCGACTCGGCAAATGGTAATAGCGGTACGGGCGTTCGATATAGAGACCGGTGCGTACTTGCGTGACTATGCGCTCGAAGAGGACGATAACAATATGGCCTCTGTCCCCGTTGCGGTTCGTCGTCCGAATGCACGTGCGAGTGGCGAACGAGTTGGAGACCGGGGAAACAGTGACAATGCCCCCGGCCGCATAAGCACTTCCGGAGATCGGGGAAACAGCGGTAACGCACCGGGCCGGATAGGCTCAGCCCGAGACACGAGCGCTAGTGAGGTCAACAACGGGGTCGCGGTGGGTCGCAGAGACAACCCGAGAACCGAGGCATCTAACGCGAGGAGCAGAGGCGATCAGGGAGAGGATAACCGGTCAACGAACGCCAATGACAACGCCGCAGACCAAGGGCGGCGCAAACCTCCGGTTGTAGCGGATTCGTCCGGTGGCGGCCGCGCGGCTGGCGAGGTTGCCGTAAGAAGCGACAATTCGGCCAGTAGCAGGCGTGGTACCAATGGTGGCATCAGAGGAACAGCGAGGCAGGCAGACAGCTCTCGAACCGAGGACCCTGACATTGGAGTGGAAGGAGCGGTGGCTGTGGGTCGTCGCGAAGCTGAACCTCCAAACCCGCAGCCAAGGGGCGAAAGGCTGGACGACGTGCCGTCGGACACGGTCGCGCATGGTGGACTCGGTATTCATCCACGTTTCTTACCGCGTGCTGGTCGTTGCCGAGTTTGGGTGCCGAATCTGCCCTATGGACGGCAAGCAACGGAGGCGAGCTGCGGTGGCATCGTTGAATCCGCACCGGCGGGAGCCTGGATTCTCCGCCGCTCAATAGATGAACCTGATGTGATTCGAGTCGACTATGTAGACGAAGAGAACCCCGGCTTGATTGTACGGACAAATAGGTTTGATGTGAACTCTGGGGCAGTCTTGGAGACGAAGCACCGAGATCACTGACATTGCGCAGCAAACGAGGTTCCGTAAGCCAGCGCCCCGGTCTGCGGACAGGATGGAGTTCGAGACAGTCGACAGTGGGTGAGGGGAACAGTGGGAGCACAGCCATAGGGCTCACCGCTCATTGTAGGATACTCACTCGTACCTGAGAGCTTCGACCGGATCCAACTTGGACGCCTTACTTGCCGGCAACAGGCCAAAAACAAGCCCGATGGTTGCCGATACGCCGCAGGCCACGATCGCACTCCACACCGGTACGCCGGTCTCGAATCCCATTAGCCCTTTGAGGAATTCCCCGGCGCTTGCGCCAACGGCGACGCCGACGAATCCACCCAAGAGCGTAAGTGTTGCTGCCTCGACCAGGAACTGCCACAGAATTTCTCGCCGTGTCGCACCGACGGCCTTTCGCACGCCGATTTCGCGCGTCCGGTCCGTGACAGACACCATCATGATGGCCATTACTCCGATTCCGCCAACCATCAACGCAACACTGGACAAAACAATCATGACGAGGAAGAACACGCCTGAAAGCTGGTTGAAGATGTCCAGAATCTGTTCCTGGGAAATCAGGTCGAAGGTATCCGGCTCACCGGGGCGGAGGCCACGATAACGTCGCAGGGTTACCGTAACGAGGTCCTGTGCCGCCGTGACGCTTACCCCCTGTCGTGGCTTGACAATGATGAACAAGGCGTTGGTCTCATCGTATCGATAGTGGCGGTGCCCGGTTTGATACGGAATGATGGCTCCGATTTCCTGAGATGGCGGCTGGAAGATATTGTTGGGTGTGCGGTAAACCCCGATCACGCGTAGTGGACGCCCGCCCACCAAAACGTCTTTGCCTAACGGTTCGAGACTCCCGAACAGGGTCGCCGCAAACGCCTCTTCGAGAACAACAACCAGATCGCCTCCGCGCAGCTCGCTCTCGGTGAAGAAACGCCCCTCTACGAGGTTTCCACCCTGAATCTCCATATAGCGGTGGTCAGCCGCGAAGACAGAAACCAGTTGTGTACGAGTACCCTTATACGCGAGGCGGGCGTATAGCTGAATCCAGATCCCACTGTACGCAATTTCCGGCAGTTCTGCGATTACCGTGGCTTCCTCCTCCTTCAAGACTGGGCGAATGCGGACCTCGCGCGGGAGGGCGTTGGGATCGACGGGGGTCTGTGAGAGGAAGCGCATGACATAGAAGGTGGTGGGGCCCGCAATCTCGATCGTGTTGATGATCTGGCCCCGCAATCCCGCGACGATCGAGGCCATGGCCATAACGGTCGATACACCTATCACTACTCCCAGGATGGTCAATGTGGAACGGAGCTTGTTCCCGCCAATGGACGCGACGGCGACGGCGATTCCCTCGAGCAGCGTGTCGAGACGCATGGCTACTCCTCCCTCAGCGCGATCACGGGATCGAGGCGTGCTGCCCTCATAGCCGGGTACACACCGAACAGAATTCCCACCGATGCCCCGAGCCCCAGAGCCACGACAACGGACCAAGCAGTCACTCGCACTGGAAGTGGAGAGACCATGGTCACGGCGAGTGCCAAGATCCAGCCGATAGCCACACCGAATGCCCCGCCGAGAAAGGAGAGGGTGACCGACTCAGCGAGGAACTGCCTGCGAATGTCCCGGCGTCGGGCTCCGAGTGACATCCTGATCCCGTTTTCCCGGGTTCGCTCTCTAACCGACACCAACATGATGTTCATGATGACGATGCCGCCGACCACGAGGCCGATGGCCACGACCGCTGGGATCACTTTGAATAGCACTCCGGTGAGGTCCGTCCAGAACTCCACCAGCGCGTCGGCCTTGTCCACCGTGAAATCGTCAGGTTCGTTGGGCCGCAGACGGCGTGCTGAACGCATCGCTTCCTGGCTCCGGGCCATTGCGTCAGAAAGTACGCCGGCAGAGTGCATCTTCACGGAGATGGTTAGGGTCTGTCGCCGTCCGTAGACACTCTCGAACGTGGAAATGGGAAGCAGGGCGAAACCGTCGAACGACTGGCCCAGTACGTTGCCCTTCTTGGCGGTGACACCTTTTACGGTAACGGGCAGCCGACCGACTCGCACTCGTTTCCCGACGGCACGCTCGTCGACGAGCGGCCGTCGTTGGATCCTGCGCCATTCTTCGTCGTCTATGAGGCCCAATGATATCGGCTCGCGCCGGATCTGAAAGGCGTTTATGCCTACTATGGCTCCGGCGAGGCGCTCCTGAACGTATGCGTTCATCCCTCGGATGATTGCCACCACTGCCACCAGGAAAACGACGGACACGATGATGCCGAGCAACGTGAAGAACGAGCGGAGCTTGTGGCTCGCTATTTCCTGGAAAGCGAGACGGATGCCCTCTAGGAATGGCATGAGTCAATCTACCGATCGAGTGCCTGAGTGACTACGCGGTGCAGTGAGAGTCGGCGAGGTTGAAGTGAAGGGGGGCGGGGTACGGTCAAGGCTTTGCGGTACGGAGAAAGAATGTCCAATTCCCAACACGGAATATCCAATGACCAAGCGTTTCGGCGCCCAACACTTGGACATAGGATATTGAAAGTTGGACATTGGAGATTCCCATGACCGGGCTGGGGCTCGTTGCGAAGCAGACGCGGCTCGGCGCAGCCGAGCGCTGGCGTTTGGCCCTTACCGCGTCATGCGGCAGCGTAGAATAGGGCAGTTTGTAG